>DASUIY010000346.1:0-7813 GCA_036279555.1 Solirubrobacterales bacterium
CGCGCGAGAGCTTCGCCCGGATCGACGCCACCGAGGCCTTCTATCGCGCCAACGGCTTCGAGCACCTGGGGCCGCGGATGCGGAGGAAGCTGTGATCGCGGAGCTGTTGATGGTCGAGCAGCGCAGCGGGGATGGCGAGGCCGACGGCGCCCACTGGATCCTCGAAGGAGGGCGCATCCTGCCCGGTGTCGACGACAACCGGCGGATGGCGGAGCTGCGCAGCGGCCTGCTCCGCCACGCGGGCGTGCGCGCGGTCGAGGCCGATGCCGACGGCGAAGACGTCGAGCAGACGCTCAGCGTGCTGCACGACCCCGAGTACCTCGAGGCGCTGGGCGAGGTGTCAGAGGAGCCGATGGTGATGCCCGAGCTGACCCCGCCCGGGCTGCCGCCCGACATCCCGGTCAGCTCCGGCCTGGTCAGCGCCGCCCGCGAGGGGGTGCGCACGGCGATCACCGCGGCCGAGCGGCTCGCCGAGGGCTCCCGCTTCACCTACGCCCTCTGCCGGCCGCCGGGCCACCATGCCGGCCCGGCCTGGTTCGCCGGCTACTGCTACCTCAACACCGCCGCGGCCGCGGTCCAGGCGCTGCGCGATCGCGGCGTCAGCCCGGTCGGCATCCTCGACATCGACCTTCACTACCCCAACGGCACCGCGGCGATCGTCGAGACGATGACCGACGCGAGCCTGTACTCCCTGCACGCCTCGCCGGTGACCAACGTGGCCGAGCTGACGGTGACGCCGAGCAGCGAGCGCGAACACGTGGTCGAGTTCGAGGGCAGCCCCGGCGCCGCCGAGTACCTCGAGGCGCTGTCGGCGTCGATCGACGCGCTCGCCGGCTCCTCCCGGGCGATCGTCGTCTCGCTCGGCTACGACATCGTCGCCGGCGACCCGCACGGCTCCTGGGGCTTCTCGCCCGAGATCTTCACCGAGATCGGCGGCCTGCTCGCCGCCTCGGGCCTTCCCGTCTGCGTGATCCAGGAGGGCGGCTACGCGCTCGACACCCTCGCCGCCTGCAGCCACGCCTTCGCCACCGGCCTGCTGGGAGCGCGCGCGTGAGCGACAACGGGCTTGGACAGTTCCGCGAGCGGCTCGACCCGATCGACGAGGAGATCTCGCGCCTGCTCGGCGAGCGCTTCGAGATCTGCCGCGAAGTGGCCGAATACAAGAGCGAGCACGGGATCCCGATGATGCAGCCCGAGCGGGTGGCAGAGGTCTGTGCCCGCTATCTCGCTCGCGGCGCCGCGGCGGGCCTGCCGGAGGACTTCAGCGCCGAGCTGTTCGAGCTGCTGATCGGCGCGACCTGCAAGCTCGAGGACGAGCTGATGGGCGAGGAGGCCGATCCGGGGGATCCGGCGCAGGGCGGCCTTCCGCCGGGGCCGGAGGAGCCCGAGATGGTCCAGTCGATGCGCTGGGCGCGCGAGCCGCTGCCGATGCTCGAGGAGTGCCGGGAGCGATACGGCGACACCTTCACCCTGCGCCTGCGCCACCTCGGCACCTGGGTCGTGCTGTCGGATCCCGAGGACGTAAAACGGGTTTTCTCGACCGACACGAACGACCTCGGCGTAGGGGTCCCGAACCTCGCCCTGAAGCCGGTGCTGGGAGCGCACTCGGTGATGCTCAGCGAGGAGCCCCAGCACATGGTCCAGCGCAAGCTGATGCTGCCGCGCTTCCACGGCGAGCGGATGCGCGAGGACGCGGAGACGATGACCGAGCTGGCGCGCAGGGAAGTCCGGTCCTGGCCGGTCGGCGAGCCCTTCGAGCTCTGGCCGCGCATGCAGGCGCTCACCCAGGAGGTGGTGATGCGCGCCGTCTTCGGCGACGACGAGGGGCGGCTGGATCGCCTGCGGGCGCTGCTCACCAACCTGACCGAGACGATCAACGACGACGACCGGCTCTGGAAGCTCGCCCTCTTCGGGCCGGAATGGCTCGAAGACAGCCGCGAGTGGCGGGAGGCGATGGAGCCGGTCGAGGAGGAGGTGCTGGCGGAGGCGCGACGCCGCCGCGCCGCGGGGGAGAACGGCCGTCGCGACGCCGTCTCGATCCTGGTCGATGCACGCCACGAGGACGGTTCGCCGCTGAGCGAGAAGGAGCTGCGCGACGAACTGCTGACGCTGCTCACCGACGGGCCGACCTCGAGCTCGCTGGCCTGGGTCTTCGAGCGCCTCCTGCGCCACCCGGACAAGCTGGCGCAGCTGCAGGAGGAACTGCTCACCGGCGAGGGCGACGCGTACCTCGACGCGGTGATCAAGGAGACCCTGCGCCTGCGACCGCCGGTCTCGGTCGTCGTCCGGCGCCTGCTGAAGCCCGCGACGCTGGGCGGCTACGACCTCCCGGCGGGCACGCTGATCGCGCCCTGCGTCTACCTGATCCACCATCGCGCCGACGTCTACGAGAATCCCGGCGAGTTCGTCCCCGAGCGGTTCCTCGAGCGGCGCGCTGCGGTGCCGACCTGGATTCCCTTCGGCGGCGGCGCCCGGCGCTGCCTCGCCGCCAGCTACGCCGAACAGGAGATGAAGCGCGTGGTCCGCACCGTGCTCGAGGAAGTCGAGCTGGAACCGGTCGACTCGGGCTCGGAGCAGATCTCCCGCGCCGCGATCGCCTTCAGCCCGGCCCAGCACGGCCTCGTCGTCGCCAGGCCCCGAACCCCCGCTTACGCATGAGCGCCGACCACGACCTGATCATCGTCGGCGCCGGCGCCAAGGCCGCCGGGATCGCGGCCAAGGTCCACATCGCCAACTACCTGGGCCTGGCCGGCATCTCGCTGAAGGTGATCGAGGGGACCGAGGTCGCCGCCTCCTGGAAGGGGCGCAACGGCATGACCTCGGGCGAGGAGCCGCTCGCCGTCACCCCGATCAAGGACGTCGGCTTCCCCTACCGCAGTCACGTGGAGTTCGGCGAGGCCGGCGAGGCGATAGACGCGGCGATGGCCCAGTTCACCTGGCAGCAGTACATGATCGGCAGGCGCCGCTACGCGCGCTGGGTCGATGCCGGCTCTCCTCAGGTGCGCCACCGCGACTACGGCGAGTACCTGACCTGGGTGCTCTCGCGCGCGACCGAGGGAGTCGAGCACCTGCGCGCCCGGGTCTCCCAGGTGGCGCTCGACGAGAGGGGCGAGCGCTGGGTGGTGGAAGCCGAAGAGGACGGCGGCACCTCGCGCCACACCTGCCGCGCCCTGGTCCTCACCGGCCCCGGCATCCACCGCGCCTTTCCGCACGAGCCTGCCGTGGCCGGCCGCGTCTTTCACTGCGACAGCAAGCGAGAGGAGTTCGCCCGCATCCCGGAGGGGGAGCGCTGCGACGTCGCGATCGTCGGCGGGGGGGAGAGCGCGCTGAGCGCGACGATGTTCCTGCGCGAGTTGCGGCCCGATTGCCGCTTCACCATCTACACGCCGCTGTTGCCGATGAGCCGCGGCGAGAGCTTCCTCGAGAACCGCGTCTTCTCGAATCCCGACGTGGTCGAGTGGGAGTCGCTCGACCTGCAGACCCGCCGCGACTTCGTCAAGCACTCCGACCGCGGCGTCTTCGATCCGCCCAGCCTGGACAAGATCGGCTATGACGACCGGGTCGAGTTCGCCTTGGGCCGGGTGACCGACGTCGGCGAGGCCGCGAAGGGGGAAGGGGTGAGCCTCGACTACGAGTCGCCCGAAGGCAGCGCCAGCCGCGAGCACGACTTCGTCGCCAACTGCACGGGCTTCGACCTGCTCGCCCAGCTGCGCACGCTCTTCCCCGCCGCGACGCGGGGGGAGATAGAGCGCCGGGTAGGCGGGCTCTGGGACCAGCCGGCGGGCTCCGAAGTGCCGATCGGCCGCTTCCTCGAGCTGCGAGGAATGCAGCCGCGCCTTCACATCCCCGGCTTGGCCGGGTTGAGTCAGGGACCGGGTTTCGCCAACCTCGGAGCGCTGGGGCTGCTCTCCAACCGCGTTCTGCAACCCATCCTCTCCGATGTCCATAACTCCGGTTCCAGGGAAATACTTGACACTCACAAACCAGTCACATAAGGTCGCGCCATGACTGGCTGGCGGGGGGCGCCGAATGCGGCGAAAACCAGGGTATTCGCGCTGTTCGCAGCTGCGATCGCGGTCCTCGCGCTCGCCGGTTGCGGCTCGTCCTCCGAGGGCGGAAGCGGCGGAGAAGCGAACCTCACCGGCTCGGGATTCCCGGGCATCGACGCGGCCAACACCCGTCAGGCGCAGGGGACGATCGACAGCTCCAACGTGACCAGCCTCGCCCAGGCCTGGACCGCCCCGATCCCCGGCGTCAGCAACTTCGGCAGCTACGCCTCGACCCCGGTGATCGACAAGGGGGTCATCTACTCCCAGGATCTCGCCTCCAACGTGCAGGCCCTCAGCCTGGATACCGGCGAGGTGCTCTGGACGCGGTCCTACGAACAAGCCTCCTACGGGCCCAACGGCGTCGTCGTCGCGGACGGCAGCGTGTTCGCGACGACGCCGACCGAAGCCTTCGCCCTCGACCAGAAGACCGGCAAGCAGCTCTGGTCGACCGTCCTGCCGCGCAACGAACACGAGGGCATCGACATGGCCCCCGGCTACCGGGACGGGATGGTCTACGTCTCGACCGTCCCCGTCAACGCCACCGAGTCCTACCAGGGCGGCGGCGTCGGGGTCCTCTGGGCGCTGGACGCGAAGACGGGTAAGAAAAAGTGGCATTTCGACACCGTGCCCAAGGATCTCTGGGGAAATCCAGGCGTCAACTCGGGCGGCGGTGTGTGGTACCCGCCCGCCTTCGACGAGAAGGGCGGGATGTACTTCGGCACCGGCAACCCGGCGCCGTTCCCCGGTGCCCCGAAGTTCCCCTACGGCTCGAGCAGGCCGGGCCCGAACCTCTACACCAACTCGCTGATCAAGCTCGACGCGAAGACCGGCAAGATGGACTGGTACCACCAGGTGACGCCGCACGACATCTACGACTGGGACTTCCAGGGCCCGCCGATCGTGATGAAGGTCGGCGGCAAGCAGGCCGTGGTGGCCGCCGGCAAGTCCGGAATCGTGCTCGCCGCCGACCGCGAAACGGGCAAGGTGCTCTGGCAGCGGAAGGTCGGGAGGCACAACGGCCACGACGACGACGGGCTGCTCGCGATGCGAGGTGAAACGTCGAAGCTGAAGGTGCCGACCACGGTCTACCCGGGCGCGCTCGGCGGTGTGATCGCCCCGATGTCGACCGACGGCACCACCGTCTTCGTCCCGGTGGTCAACAACCCGCAGGAACTCGTCTCCGGCGCCGAAAAATCGGAACCGGGCCCGATGACGGGCGAAATCGTCGCCCTCGATGCGGCCACGGGCAAGGTCAAGTGGTCCGAAGAACTGGGCAGCGCCGCGTTCGGCGCCACCACCGTGGTCAACGACCTCGTCTTCGTCACCACCTACGAAGGCACGGTGTCGGCGTTCATGGCCGACACCGGTCAGGTGGTCTGGCGCGAAAAGCTCCCCGCCGGGAGCAACTCCGGCGTGTCTATAGACGGCGACACGCTGGTCGCGCCGGCAGGCGTGGCGGCCGGTGCCGGGCAGGTGGCGAAAATCGTCGCCTACCGCGTCAGCGAGTAGTTCCGGCTCGGCGACTGTGTTTCGAGAGGGATGGCGGGTGCCCCTCCCCAAAACGCGCGGCAGGGCCGCGCTCGAGTGTTTTGGGGAGGGGCACCCGCCATCCCGCCCCACCGTCCTCTAGCGTCTCCTCGATGACCGCCATCGATGAGCTGCTCGCCAACAACGAAGACTTCGCCTCCTCGCTTCCCGACCAGCACCTCGACGTGCGCCCGAGCCGGCAGTTGGCGATCGTCACCTGCATGGACTCGCGGCTGGACGTCTTCTCGGCGCTCGGGCTGCGCGACGGCGAGGCGCACGTGCTGCGCAACGCCGGCGGCGTCGTCAGCGACGACGTGATCCGCTCGCTGGCGGTCTCCCAGCGCCTGCTCGGCACCCGCGAGGTGATGCTGATCCACCACACCGACTGCGGCATGCAGAAGATCAGCGACGACGGATTCCGCGCCGAGTTGCAGGAGGCCACCGGCCTCGCCCCGGGCTTCGCGATCGAGTCCTTCACCGACGTCGAGGCGAACGTCCGCCAGTCGATCCAGCGAGTCCGCCTCTCCCCGTTCCTGCTCCACCGGGATCTCGTGCGCGGTTTCGTCTACGACGTCGTCGACCACAGGCTGCGCGAGATTGGGGTCAAGCCCAGCTGACGAGACTCATCTGGGGCTGCAGGTGGCGGGTGTGTCCCGGGACGGCCTCGCTGGGCTCAATGCCCGGGGCCGGTCTCGCAGGTGTGGGAGTGGCCGATGCCGGGGCCGCCGTCGCAGTAGTCGCGCCCGCGGCCGCCGTAGAGCTGGTCGCTGGCCGGGCCGCCATAGAGCCGATCGGCGCCGCCTTCGCCGTGGCAGCCGTCGTGCCCGGCGCCCATGATGCAGACGTCGCGTCCGGGGCCGCCCCAGCAGCCGTCGCTGCCGTCGCGCACCCGGCAGTAGTCGTTGCCGGCGCCGCCGACGCAGTCGGTGTTGATGGGCGCGGAGATGCAGACGTCGTCGCCGGCACCGCCGATGCAGCGGTTGCGGCGCGTGCCCTGCGGGTAGCAGGTGTCGGGCTCGGCGTTGCCGATCAGCTTGTCCGAGCCGGCACCGAGATAGGCGGTCAGCGGTATCGGGAGAGGGTCCAGGATCTCCACCTTGTCGCCGTTCGGGCCCATCTCGACCACGACCGCCGACGCTCTGCCCAGCGGACAGGAGGCGGCGCTGCGGCCCCGTGTGAAGCGACAGCCGACCGGCTGGGCGTGGGCCATGTGGCCTTCGACGAGGAGCTGCGAGCCGTGCACCGACAGCCGCAGATGGGATCCCGAGCCGGCGCCGTGGATCACGATCGGCCCACGAGTCGAGGCATCGCTGCCGGCCCCGAAGAGGCAGACGGCGAGAACGCCGACGATGGGGAGGGCCCTGCGCAAGCGGGCTCATGGTACCGGAGGGATTCACCGGTTCCCGACGATGGCCGCTAGACATCCCCGGACCGAAAACGACCTGCGCTCTTGACATTTAAAAACCGGCGTGTAGCGTGATGGAAAGGCTTGTCACAGAGCTCTCTGTGGCCGGGAGCTCGAGTCAAGGCGCATGGGCCCGGCTTATTTCGTGGCCGAGACCGGCCGGGCCCATGTGCATCACCTCTCCATCAGCTCGTCGAAGCGCAGCGCGGCCCGGGTCGGTGCGACGAAGGACTCCTTGCGGTGGACCAACCCGGCGCCTGCGAGGTCCGCTACGGCACGGTCGACCGCGTCGCGCTCGTCACCCAGTTCGCGCACGAGCTCCTCGAAGCTGAGCGCGGTGGGGTGAAGGGCGAGCACGAGTTGCAGGACGGCCGACTCCGTCGCCGCGTCGTCCCCCGCGGTGCTGCCGATGTTCTCCCTCTCGTCCACGGCGTTGCTACATAAGGGCGCCGGTGGGGAAGACTCTCCCCCCTCAGGCCTTGCCGTCCCCGGGCGAGCCCTCGTGCGCCTCGAGCGCCAGCTTCGCCCACGGCGCGTCGAGGACAGGGCGGTAGAAGTGCTGGGTCGAGCCCCGGACCTGCTCGGTTCGCACCAGCTCCAGCGCGCCGCAGGCGGACAGCACCCGGACGTGGTAGCTGAGCCTGGAGAGCGGCTGGTTCAGGTTCGAGGCGAGCTCCCGCGGGCTGATCTCGCCGCCGCCGGCGAGCGCCTCGCGCAGGACCCGCCGGCGCAGAGGGTGGGCGAGGGCGATGAACAGGTCATTTGCGTCGGAACGTGTTGTCGTCATTGGCGACCAATATAGAGCAAACGAAATCTATTGTCTGCCATCCGT
>DASUIY010000347.1:0-3009 GCA_036279555.1 Solirubrobacterales bacterium
TGGGAGAGGGTGCCCGGCCCTCCCACCACCATTCGGAGTCAATTCACACCAGCACAAACCGATCTCGGTGAATCACCTCATCCGCCGCATGCGGCAGCAGCTCGCGCACCTCAGCGCTCTTCAGCCCGATCACCCGCGAAAGCTCCTCCGCCGAGTAGTCGACGATCCCCTTGCCGACGGTCGAGCCATTGGCGGCGACGTCGACCGCATCGCCCGCTTTGAAGTCGCCTTTGACCGCGGTGATCCCGACGGGCAACAAGCTCGACCCGCTCTCGCGCAATACCCGGGCCGCGCCCTCGTCCACGACGAGTGTCCCACGCGCGGGCTTCGCGTACTTGAGCCAGAGCTTGAAGCTCGAAGCCCGCGAAGCATTTGCGGCGAACCGCGTGCCGACGGGCTCTTCACCCGCCGCCGCTACGAGCGTCCCCTTGCTCGTCCCGTTGCAGACGACAGCCGAGATTCCGGCCTCGCTGGCCATCTCGGCCGCGGCGACCTTGCTTCGCATCCCGCCCGATCCGAAGACCGACGTTCGATCACCGATGTCAAGGTCGTCGAGCTCGGCGAAGTCGGTCACCTCGACGATCCGCTTCGCCTCCGGATCGATCGCCGGGTCGGCGGTAAAGAGGCCATCGGTATTGGTAAGCAGCACGAGCAGGCGCGCGTCGAGGAGGATCGCCACCTGGGCGGCGAGGAAGTCGTTGTCGCCGAAGGTGATCTCGTCGGTCGCGGTCGTGTCGTTCTCGTTGACGACCGGCACCACCCCCCACTCGATCAGCCGCCGCAGAGTCTGGCGCGCGTTCAGGTAGTTGGTGCGAGCGCCGATGTCGGCCGCGGTCAGCAGCACCTGGGCGGCGCGGGTCCCGTGCTCCGCCAGCCGGCTCTCGTAGGCTCGGAAGAGGTCTCCTTGCCCGACGGCCGAGGCCGCCTGCAGCTCGTCCATCGAACGCGGCCGCACCGGCAGCTCCATCAATCGCATGCCCCGCGCAATCGCGCCCGAGGTGACCATCACCACCCTCTCGCCATCCTGCTCCAGCGCGGCAACCTGCTCACAGACCGAGTCGAGGACATCGGTGCGCAGGGAGCCGTCGTCCGCAGCGACGATCGAGGAACCCAGCTTGACGATCAAGGTCATGGCCGCCCAAGTGTATGAGCCGGGCTTCCGCCAACCGCATGCGCCAAAAACAGGCCGTCAGCGGCGACGCCGTGGCCTCACATCCCAAAACAACTCGCGGTCGGTGAGGCTCACCAGCAGCATTCCGACGAGGATGAACGCGATGTGGCCAAGACTCCCGGCGTGCCCGTCGAAACCAAGTGTCCGCCAGACCATGCCAAGGCTGACAGCGACAATCACAATCGCAAGGTTAGTGCGGACAAAACGTCTCATCGTACGAATAGTAGCCAGGAGACGAGACCGACGACCGCACCCGCCCGAAGCCATATGGCCTCAATCTGCCGCACCCGCCATGGCGGCAGTTCCTCGCGCCGTTGCTGCTCCGACCAATGGACGATGAGTCGACCCACAAGAGAACCCGCTCCAGCGCCAATGAGAGCGCTCTGCGCAAGGGATCCGACGCCAATGGCGGCAGCAGAGGGGACTGAGACAGGTGGGCGCAAGTGCACCCCGCTACAAGGGCACAGAGCCCAAGGCTCTCCCCCCTCAATTACGGATACAGCTCGAACTCGTGCTCTCCCACCCGGACGTCGTCGCCGGGCTCGAAGCCGGCGGCGCGCAGGGCGGCGATGACGCCGATCTCGTTGAGGCGCTGCTCGAGGTAGGCGAGCGCCTCTTCGTTCTTGATGTCGTGGCGCTCGAAGAGCAGCTCGACGCCGCGGCCGGTGACGCGATAAGCGCCGTCGTCCTCCCGCTGCACCGAGTATCCGCCCTCTCCCGCCGGCCGGTAGACGCGGTGCTCGGCCTCGAATTCGGCCGGTTGCTCGGGGCCCCTGTCCGGCCGGGCCGGGGACGTCTCGGGCAGCGACGACAGGATGTGGGCGCGCAGCTCCTCCAGGCCCTCGCCGGTCGCCGAGGAGACCGAGAGCACGCCGAGGCCTTCCTCCCCAATCCGCTGCCGCCACTCGGCCAGCGCCGCCTCGACCTCGTCCTCCGGGAGCAGATCGCGCTTCGAGAGCACGACCAGCTCCGGCAGGCGGTCCAGCCCCGCCCCATATGAAGACAGCTCCGCCCGCACGGCCGCGTAGTTGGACCCCGGATCGTCCTCCAGCGGGACCAGCTCGACCAAATGGACGAGCATCGCGCAGCGCTCGACGTGGGCGAGGAACTCATGCCCCAGCCCCGCACCCTCCGCCGCGCCTTCGATCAGCCCCGGGATGTCGGCGACGATCGCCTGCCGCTCGTCGCTCTCGATCGTCCCCAGCACCGGCGAGAGCGTCGTGAAGGGATAGTCCGCCACCTTCGGCGCCGCCCGGGTCAGCCGCCCCAGCAGCGAGGACTTCCCCGCGTTCGGCAGCCCGATCAGGCCCACGTCCGCGAGCAGCTTCAGCCGCAGCTCGATCCACCCCTCCTCCCCGCTCGTCCCCGTCTCGGCAAACCGCGGCGCCTGCCGCGTCGAGTTCGCAAACCGCTTGTTCCCATGCCCCCCGCGCCCCCCGTGAGCCACAACCGCCCGCTGCCCGGGCTCGACCAGATCCACCAAGCTCCCGTCGACCGATTCCGCCTGCGTCCCCGCAGGAACCAATATCTCCCTGTCATCGCCCCTGGCGCCATGGCGCTTCGAGCCTTCCCCATGGGAGCCCCTTCCCCCGCGAAAGTGCTTACTCCCCTTCAGCGCAGCGAGATCTCGCTTCGACGAGTCGCAGACAAGCACCACATCCCCGCCATGCCCGCCGTCCCCGCCGTCCGGACCACCCCGCGGCACATGAGCCTCCCGCCGGAAGCTGATGCACCCATTGCCCCCAGCTCCCCCCTCGACCCAGATCTTCGCCTTGTCGTACACGAGCTATGGAGAGAGTAAGAGGCCCGGGCGGCCTCCTCCCAAAACACTCCAGCGA
>DASUIY010000348.1:0-2638 GCA_036279555.1 Solirubrobacterales bacterium
TCGGTTTTAAAACTCGCCACCCCCTTAGGATTAGGGAATCCGCAGCTAGTCCACACATTAGAGTTAAGTTTCGCAGGGTGCGGTACGGGCTCAGCCCACAATAACTGCACCATTACAGTTGAGGAACTGCCCTTATTACACCTCTTAAAGACCGGCTTAGATCAGGGAGTGTTAACGGTCTTAACCGGGGCCCTCAGGATCGTATGCGCCAACCTCGGCATTAACTGTTTAATCGACCTGGAAGGTGCTGAATTAGCCATGGGCGAACAGCACACTACCGCCGAAGACGTACCGGTTATAGAATTAGGTGGCAAATTCTTCTGCCCAGGTGAAGGATTACTCGACTTTTTATTAGTCACGTTAGAAAACCACTACATCCTCAAATAGCCCAAACGGGTGGGTCCCCGGCCAGGGGACCCACCCAGCTTCAGGTTCAGCGAGTCTGTCGCTCGAGCAGGACGACGACGGACTCGTAGTCCGCGCCGGTGGCACGGCTGAGGCCGATCTCACAGGTGCGGTTATTGGAGAGGTGGGCGTCGAAACGGCGGCCGGAGAGCTCGGCGGCCTGGGGCCGGGTCGCCGCGGCGGTCAGCTCCGGGTGGGAGATGCCGCGGTCGCCGGCGAACCCGCAGCAGGTCGCCGAGGGAGCCACGTAGACGTCTTCCGCGAGGGCGGCGGCGAGCGAGCGCAGACGCGGCGCCAGACCCATGTGGCGGGTGGCGCAGGTCGGGTGGACGGTGGCCGAGCCGACCCTGCCGGAGATCTCCAGCTTCGGCAGCAGGCGGTCGTGCGCCCAGACGACCGAGTCGAGGATCTCGAGCTTGGCGAGCCGCTCGGCGTTCTCCTCGGTGAGCACGCCCTCGCCCGGTTCGGCCACCCCCTGGGTACAGGAGGCGGCGTCGATCACGACCGGCAGCGCCCCCTCGCCGCTCCACCCCCAGAGCCGCTCGATCATCTCGTTCGCCTTGTGACGATGGGCCTCGCCGAACCCTTTCGAGCTCCAAGGCAACCCGCAGCACGACCCTCCCACGTCATCCGGCACCCAAACCGGCAACCCAGCCCGAGCGGACACCTCAACCATCGCATCGACGATTCCCAGCGGCCGACGGGCCGATTCCGGCCGAATATCGGCCGGAATCGGCCCGTCGGCGGAGGAGGAGGGGCCGAAGATGCGGTTGGTGCAGGAGGGGACGTAGACGGCTGCGGCGCTTCGGGGAGCAGGGGATGACCCTCTCCCGACACTCCCCGCTTTTGTCGGGCGAGGGTCATCCCCTGCTCCCCACCGCGCAGGCCTCGGCAGGGCCTTGCCGCGTTTAGTGCGCCGTGCCAGCGGGCCGCCCAGGCGAAGGGCGGCGCGGGAGGCTGCTTCCACCGTCTTCCAGCGCTTCGCCGTCGCCAGCGCGGCTCGTTCGGCCCTCGGCGTATGCCTCTCCTGACGCAGTTCCTTGACCAGCTTGCCGGTGTCGATCCCGAGCGGGCAGGCGAGCTGGCAGGAGCCGTCGGCGGCGCAGGTCTCCATCGAGTCGTACTCGAACTCCTCCAGCAGGGTGCGCTGGAGGGGCGACCCGGCTGGCTGGCGCGCCATCTCGCGCCGCAGGACGATCCGCTGGCGCGGCGTCGTCGTCAGGTTGCGGCTGGGGCAGACCGGCTCGCAGAAGCCGCACTCGACGCAGGTCGTAGCCGACTCCTCGATCGCCGGAGTGGTTTTCAGGTTTCGCAGGTGGACGCCGGGGTCGCGGTTCAGCACCACGCCGGGGTTGAGCACGCCGTCGGGGTCGGCGAGCCGCTTGACCCGCCACATCAGATCGGTCGCCTTCTCGCCCCACTCGCGCTCGACGTAGGGGGCCATGTTGATCCCGGTGCCGTGCTCGGCCTTGAGCGAGCCGTCGTACTTGCCGACTACCAGCTCGACCAGCTCGGCCATGAAGGTCTCGTAGCGCTCCAGGTCCTCCGCCTTGGCGAAGTCCGGGGTCAGCATGAAGTGCAGGTTCCCGGCCGAGGCGTGGCCGGCGACCCCGGGCAGGAAGCCATGCGCGCCGAGCAGCGCCTGCAGGTCGCGGGCCCCCTCGGCGATCCGCTCGGGCGGCACGCAGACGTCCTCGACGATCAGCGCCGTGCCGGGCAGGCGGACCCGGCCGATCAGGCCGTGCAGGCCCTCGCGCACGCGCCAGGCCAGCTCGATCTCCTCGGCCTCGCGGGTGAACTCGAACGGCTCGAGCGTCTCGTGGCCGGCGAGGATCCGCTCCGCCTCGGATACGAAGGCGCCGAGCTCATCCTCGCTCGCCGCTCCGTACTCGACCAGCAGCACCGCCGACTCCGGCGGCAGCTCCTTCCACTCCTCCGGCGCCCCGACCATGTTCCAGGCGGCGGTGATCAGCGCCGGGGCGACCATCAGCTCGACCGCGGTCGCGCCGCTCTCGACCAGGTCGCGGACCGGCGCGATCGCCTCGTCGATGCCGGGGAAGTGAACCCAGGCCGTCGTGGTCCGCGAGGGCAGCGGCACGGTCTCGAAGACGGCCTCGGCGACGAAGGCGAGGGTTCCCTCCGAACCGACCACCAGGCGGCGGAAGATCTCCAGGGGCTCATCCGCATCGAGGAAGGCGCAGAGCCGGTAGCCGGTCGTGTTCTTGATCGCGAA
>DASUIY010000349.1:0-3132 GCA_036279555.1 Solirubrobacterales bacterium
CGGCGCGAGACCGCCGAGACCCAGATCGAGCTCCGGCTCGACCTCGACGGGGGGGAGGCGAGTGCCGCGACCGGCGTCGGCTTCCTCGACCACATGCTCGACCTGCTCGCGCGGCACGGCCGCCTGGGGCTGGAGGTCGAGGCCAGCGGCGATCTCGAGACCGGAGCCCACCACACCGTGGAGGACGTCGGGATCGTGCTCGGGCAGGCCCTCGACGAGGCGCTCGGCGACCGCGCCGGGATCCGCCGCTACGGCTCCGCCGTGGTGCCGATGGACGAGTCGCTGGCCGAGTGCGCGATCGACATCTCCGGGCGGCCGTTCTGCCACTTCGACGCCGACCTGCCGACGACCTCGATCGCCGGCTTCGACACCGAGCTCGCCGAGGAGTTCTTCCGCGCCGTCTCCAACAGCGCCAAGCTGACCCTGCACGTCTCGGTCCGCTACGGCACCAACGCGCACCACATGATCGAGGCCTGCTTCAAGGCCTTCGCCCGCGCGCTGCGCGTGGCCGTCTCGGTCGACCCCGAGGAGAGCGGCGTGCCCTCGACCAAGGGAACCTTGAATGAATAAATGCCGCCTCCTCTGCTCTCGCGCGGGCGCGCTAATCACACCCGGCAATCTCACGCCCGCGCTTCCGCGTCCGGGGGCGGCATGAGTAACGCGCGCATCTGCATCCTCGATTACGGCATGGGCAACCTGCGCTCGGTCGAGAAGGCGCTCGAGCACGTCGGCGCGACCGCGACGATCGCCAGCGACGCGGCGAGCGTCCGCGCCGCCGACGGCCTGATCCTGCCGGGCGTCGGCGCCTTCCCCAAGGCGATGGAGGGGGTTCGAAAGCTTGGTCTGGACGAGCTGGTCCGAGACCGCCGCGACGCCGGCACGCCGATCCTCGGCATCTGCCTGGGGCTGCAGCTGCTCTTCGACTCGACCACGGAGCTGGGCGGGGCCGAGGGCCTCGGCCTGCTGCCCGGCGAGGTCGCGGAGCTCGACGCGCCCGGGCTCAAGGTGCCGCACATCGGCTGGTCGCCGGTCCGCTGGGAGCGCGAGTCTCGCCTCACGGAGGGAATCGGCTCCGAGACGCCCTTCTACCTCGTCCACTCCTTCGCGCCGCACCCGCAACCGGGCGACCTGCTCGGCACGGCGGAGTACGGCGCCCGCTTCGCCTGCGCGGCCGAGCGCGACAACGTCTTCGGCGTCCAGTTCCACCCGGAGAAGTCGAGCGCGGCCGGGTTGCGGCTGCTCTCCAACTTCGCCGGCATCTGCGCCTCCGTCCCGGCATAGGCGTGATCCTCTATCCCGCGATCGACATCCGCGGCGGCCAGGCCGTGCGGCTGACCCAGGGCGACTACGAGCGTGAGACGGCCTACGACGCCGACCCCGTCGACGCCGCGAAGCGCTGGGCCGGCGAAGGAGCGGAGTTCCTCCACGTGGTCGACCTGGATGGCGCGAAGGCGGGCGAGCCCCGGAACCTGGACGCTGTGGAGCGGATAGCAAGTGCGGTCGAGTGCCCGATCCAGGTCGGCGGCGGCCTGCGGGATGACCAGTCCGTGGCGGCCGTGCTCGAAGCTGGTGCCGCACGAGTGGTGATCGGCACAGCTGCCCTGCGCGACCCGGAATTCCTGCAGGCGATGGTCAATGCCTATGCGGAGCGCGTCGTCGTCTCCGTCGACGCCCGCGACGGCAAGGTCTCCCTGGCGGGCTGGACGGAGGCCAGCGACGTCGACGTAGCCGACGCGGTCGCCGACCTAGGCCGGCGCGGCGTGGCCCGCTTCCTCTGCACCGCAATCGAGGTAGACGGAACGATGGAGGGCCCGGCTACGGCCGAGCTGTCCCGCATCGCAGCCGCCACTCAAGCTCAGATAATCGCCTCAGGCGGAGTAGGCACCCTCGCCCACCTCGAATCTCTAGCCCGCGACGCCGCCCCCAACGTCGAAGGAGCCATAGTCGGCCGAGCCCTCTACGAGCGCAAGTTCACTGTGGCCGAGGGAATCGCAGCCCTTCGGGCTGAATAGAGGCCACCCCGGCAGGGGTGGAACGTCTTGTGCTTTTTCGCCGGAGCACGCCTGTGCGCCTAGCGATACCCGTCTCACGAAAAAGTTAAGTGGAACCCCTGCCGGGGTGGCCTCTAGGCTCCACATATGGTTTTGAAGCGAGTAATCCCCTGCCTCGACGTAGACGCCGGCCGCGTGGTCAAGGGCACCAACTTCGTCGGCCTGCGCGACGCTGGCGACCCGGTCGAGCTGGCCGAGCGCTATGACGCCGAGGGCGCCGACGAGCTCGTCTTCCTCGACATCACCGCCTCGCATGAAAAGCGCGAGACGATCGTCGAGCTGGCCCGGCGCACCGCGGACAACGTCTTCATCCCCTTCACGATCGGCGGCGGGATTCGCTCGGTGCAGGACGCGCAGGCGGTGCTAGATGCCGGCGCCGACAAGGTCTCGGTCAACTCCTCGGCGCTGGCGCGTCCCGAGCTGCTGACCGAGCTGGCCGACCACTTCGGCGCCCAGTGCGTCGTGATCGCGATCGACGCCAAGCGCGAGGGCGACGACTGGGGCGTCTACGTCAACGGCGGGCGCAAGAAGGTAGAGGGGCGAGACGCGGTCGGGTGGGCGCGCGAGGCGGTGCGGCGAGGCGCCGGAGAGGTGCTGCTGACCAGCATGGACCGCGACGGCACCAACGACGGCTACGACATCGGGTTGACTCGCGCGGTCGCCGACGCGGTCCCGGTCCCGGTGATCGCCTCGGGCGGCGCCGGCACGCTCGAGCACCTGAGCGAGGCGATCGCCGACGGGGCGGCCGATGCCGTCCTCTGCGCCTCGATCTTCCACTACGGCACCTTCCGCGTGCGCGAGGCGAAGGAGCGCCTCGCCGCCGACGGCATCCCCGTTCGCCTCTGATGCCGGCGGAATCCAGCGAGAGCCTCGCCGGGGCGCTTGCGGCGGTCCATCCCGAGCTCGCGGCGGTGCACGAGGCGGCCACCGAGCCCGTCTACCTGGTCGGCGGCGCCGTGCGGGACCTGCTGCTCGGGCGCGGTCGGGCGGACATCGACCTCGTCGTCGAGGGCGACGCCGCCGCCCTCGCGCGACTGCTCGGCGCCGAAGTCGTCTCGCACGAGCGTTTCTCCACGGCGAA
>DASUIY010000350.1:0-5766 GCA_036279555.1 Solirubrobacterales bacterium
AGGGAGAGCTGCTCGTCTTCGGCTGCATCCACGGCGACGAGTGCGCGGCAAGCGGGATCGAGCCGCTGGCGCCCGGCAGCGGCTGTCCCGACCCGCACTCCGAGATCTTCCTCGTCCGCAACCTCAATCCCGACGGCTTCGCCGCAGGCAGCCGTCTCAACGGCCGCGGAGTCGACCTCAACCGCAACTTCCCCTCCGGCTGGCGACCGATCGGCCGGCCAGGCGATCCGCAGCATTCCGGTCCCAGGCCGTTCTCGGAGCCCGAGACGCGGCTCGCCGCCCGCATCGTGCGTGCGCTGGAGCCGGAGGCGACGATCTGGTTCCACCAGCACCGCCAGCCCCGGCCCCTGGTCCGGGCCTGGGGGCAGAGCGTTCCGGGCGCCCGCGCCTTCGCCCATCTCGCCCGGCTGCCCTTCCGCCGCCTGCCCTGGCCCGACGGCACGGCGCCGAACTGGCAAAACCACCGCTTCCCGGGAACCAGCTCCTTCGTCGTGGAGCTGCCGCCCGGCGATCTCGGGGAGCCGCTCGAGAGCCGGATCGAGCGCGCGGTGGTGCGTCTGGCGCGGAAAGTGGGCAAAGATTGAGATGTGGGTCGCGAGAGGTGATGGGTGGGGACTGAACGGAAGCCCGTCCGCGAGGCGCAGCGCGGCTCGCCCGCGGCGATCGCCGATCTCTACGAGGCGCACTGGCCGGCCGCCCATCGCGCCGCCTACCTCGTGGTGCACGACGCCGCGGCGGCCGAGGACATCGCCCAGGACGCCTTCCTGGCCGCGATCGACAACCTCGACCGCTTCGACCGGCGTCGTCCCTTCGCTCCCTGGCTGCACCGGATCGTGGTCAACCGGGCGATCGACTGGGCGCGGCGCGAGGCGCTGCGCCGCCAAGGCGACGGGAGCGTCGCAGAGTCGCCGGCGCCGACGCCCAGGCAAGAGGTCGGCGAGGAGCTGATGGCGGCGCTCGGCCAGCTGCCCCCCGAGCAGCGCGCGGTCGTCGTCCTGCGCCACCTGCTCGACTACACGCCCGGCGAGATCGCCCGCATGCTCGAATTGCGGCGCGGAACGGTCAACTCGCGCCTGCGGCGGGGGCTCGACCGGCTGGGAGACCTGATCGAGGTGGAGGGATGAACGAGGACCGCCTGCGCGGGCTCCTCCGCGACGAGCCGATCCCCGGCGCCGCCGACGCCGAGCGGCGCGGCCGAGCCGTGGTCGAACGCGCCTACTCCGAGCGGGTCCCGGTCGAGCGCCCGGTGCTCCCTCGTCTCGCCCTCGCGATCGCGGCGATAACCCTGCTGGCCGGCCTGGTCCTCTCGCCGGCGGGGGCCGCGGTTCGCGAGTGGATCGACGACGCCTTCACGGACGGCCTGCCCAACGCCGAGCCGGCGCTGTCCGACCTGCCGGGCGGGGGGCGCCTGCTGGTCCAGTCCCGCGAAGGCCCCTGGGTCGTCCAGCCCGACGGCTCGCGGCGACTGCTGGGCAGCTACGGAAGCGCCACCTGGTCGCCGCACGGACTCTTCCTCGCGACCACCGCCGGGCGCACGCTGGGCGCCGTCGAGCCCGACGGCACGCCGCGCTGGTCGATCTCCGCCGCGGCCGCCGTCCGCGACCCGCGCTGGTCGCCCTCGGGCTACCGCATCGCCTACCGCTCCGGCAAGGAGCTGCGCGTGGTGGACGCCAACGGCACGGGCGACCGGCGAGTGGACGGCAGCGTGGCGCCGGTCCCCCCGGCCTGGATCCCGCTCGGACCGCATTTGCTCGCCTATCTCGACGGCCCCGAACGCCTGCGCCTGGTGGACCCGGATGGCATGCGGCACCTGGACTCGGCCTCCTCGCCGCCTGGCACGATCGAGCTCGCCTGGTCCCCTCGCGGATCGCTGCTGCTGGAGCGAACCAGGCACGCTCTCTGGCAGCACGCGGTGAGCAGCGACAAGCTGGCCAGGGGGGTCGACGTCGGCCCGCCGCAGAGGGTCTACACCCCTCCCCGGGCGACGATCCGCGGCGCCGCCTTCTCGCCGCGAAGCGAATCGATCGCGGTACTGGTCCAGCTGCCGGGGCCGACCGCGGGGGAGCCGCGCAGCGAAGTGCTTCTCGTCGACGACGGCAACGGCCCGCCGCGGCGCCTCTTTGCCGTCTCGGGCAGGCTCTCCGACCTCGCTTGGTCACCCGACGGCCGGTACCTGCTGGTCAGCTGGCCCGACGCCGACCAGTGGCTCTTCCTGCCTGCCGGGGGCCGGGGACGGATCAAGGCCGTCGAGGGCATAGCCGCCCTCTTCGCGCCGGGCAGCCCGGCCCCGGCGCCCTTCCCCCGCGTCGAGGGCTGGTGCTGCTCGGCGCCTTAGGGCTTGCCCGGCTCGCGCAGCTGGTGGGCGGGGGTGAAGAAGTTGCGGTAGGCAAGGGTCGTGGCGACGAGGCCGGCGATCGCGACGCTGCCGAGCAGGGCGTAGAGGAGGATCAGCTGCAGGCGGACGGCGTCGACCGGCTCGGCGCCTGCCAGCAGCATGCCCACCATCGTGCCCGGGAAGAAGATCAGGCCGGTGGTCTTGGTCGAGTCGACCAGGGGGATCATCCCCGAGCGCAGGGCGCGGCGGACGAAGGGCGCCGACGCTTCGGTGGCCGTCGCACCGAGGGAGAGGGTCGCCTCGATCCTGCCGCGCGAGCCCTCCATCTCGTCTCCCAGCCGGTTCAGCGCCACCGCCGAGGCGGTCATCGCGTTGCCGATCACCATGCCGCCGACCGGGACGAGGTAGCGGGCCGTGGCTTCGAAGACGCCGAGGGCGACGACGAGGCCGAGCGTCGTTGCGCCCGCGGTCGCCAAGGCGATCAGCAGCGGCCAGAAGGCATTCGGCACCTTCTTCGCCCGGCTGCGCGCGGTGAGCGCCCCGAACACGACCATCACGACGAGCAGGGCGAGGACGAGCCAGAGCGTGTCGGCTTCGAAGATCAGCGTAATCACGTAGCCGATCGCGGTCAGCTGGACGAAGGAACGCAGCGTGGCGATGCCGATGTCGCGCTCGAGGTCGGCCTTGCGCCAGAAGGAGACGGCTGCGGCGAGGGCGACCAGCGCCAGGGTCGCGACGACCTGGCCGGTCGAGACGTGGATCGAGGTGCTTATGCCAGCACCTCCGCCAGGGGGCCGGCGTCGGTCACCCTGCCCTCCTCCATCCGCACCACCCACTCGCCGAGGCGTTGCGCCTGCTCGGGGTCGTGGCTGACCACGACGATCGAGATCTCCAGCTCGCGGCGCAGCCCGGCGAGGGTCGCCTCGATCGCGTCGCGGGCCGCGTGGTCGAGGGCAGAGGTCGGCTCGTCGAGCAGCAGCACCGCCGGCTCCTGGACGAGCGCCCGGGCCAGCATCGCCCGCTGCTGCTCGCCGATCGAGAGCTTGGAGACGTCGCGGGCGGCGAAGCCGGGATCGAGGCCGGCCAGGCGCAGGCAGCGCTCCGCGTCGGCGGGCTTGTCGGCGAGCTTCGCCGCGTAGGCGACGTTCGACTCGACCGTGCCCTCCAGCAGCGCCGGCAGCTGCGGCACCAACGAGACCTCGTGGCGCAACCGCAGGGGGTCGTAGGAGTCGAGCGGGCGGTCGCGGTAGGAGATCGTCCCGGCCCCCGGGTCGGCGAGTCGGTTGAGCAGGCGCAGCAGGGTCGACTTACCGGCTCCCGAGGGTCCGACGATGACGGTCGCCCCGTCGGGGACCTCGGCGCTGACCGAATCGAGGACGCGGCGCTCGCCGCGATCCAGGCTGACGTCGCGCAGCTCGAATAGCACCGCCGCATGATCGCGCAGGCGCAAGATGCCTCTCGCCCGCGGGCGGCGGTTGCGGGCGGCGGTGAGCTGCTGGAACAATCGGGTAGGTGAACGCCGATGGCTAGAGCGATCTGGAGCGGCTCGATCAGCTTCGGGCTGCTCAACGTGCCCGTGAAGCTGTACAGCGCCGTCGCCCGGCGCGGCATCTCCCTGCGCGAGATCCGCGAGTCCGACGGCGCCCGCATCCGCCACCGCCGCGTCGCCGAAGGGACCGACGAAGAGGTGCCCTACGAGAAGATCCAGAAGGCCTTCGAGATCACCGAGGGCAACTACGTGCCGATCTCCAAGGACGAGATGGCGGGGCTGGCGCCGAAGAAGTCCCGGGCGATCGAGGTCCAGGACTTCGTCGACATCGCCGAGATCGACCCGATCTACTTCGACAGCCCCTACTACCTCGGCCCCGCCGACGGCGCCGAGCGGGCATACTCGCTGCTCGCCAGCGCGATGGAGGGCTCGGGCAAGGTCGCGATCGCCCGCTTCGTCTTCCGCAACAAGGAGCACCTGGCGGCGCTGCGCACCGACGGCGGCGTCCTCACCCTGACCACGATGCGCTTCGCCGACGAGGTGGTGCCGCCCTCCGAGCTCGAGGACGTGCTGCCCGCCGAGAAGCCGAAGGTGGCGAAGAAGGAGGTCGAGATGGCGGAGCAGCTGATCGACTCGCTGACCAGCAAGTTCGAGCCGGCCGCCTACCACGACGAGTACCGCGAGGAACTGCTGGCGCTGATCGAACGCAAGGCGGAAGGCAAGGAGGTCCTCACCCCCGAGACCGCCGAGCCGGAAGCGACCAAGGCACCTGACCTGATGGCCGCCCTGGAGGAGAGCATCGCGGCGGTGCAGGGCAAGCGCGACGGCAAGGTAGCCAAGAAACGCAAGGCCAAGGCCAAAAAAGCCCCAGCGAAAAAACGCTCGGCCTCGACCGCGAAGAGCTCCGGTAAGAGCCGATCCCGGTAGGGGTGGAGCGTCTTGTACTTTTTCGCCGCCAGCCATCGGCAGCCAGGGGCGCGGCTCGAAAAAGTTAAGCGGAACCCCTGCCGGGATCGGCTCTGAGTGGCCGGCGACACTCAGGTCGAGGTCGACGGGCGTGAGCTGAAGCTCACCAACCTCGACAAGGTCCTCTACCCGAAGGCCGGCTTCAGCAAGGGCGAGGTCGTCGACTACTACGCCAAGGTGGCGCCGGCGATCATCCCCCACCTGGCCGGGCGGGCCGTGACCCTGCGCCGCTTCCCCGAAGGGGTCGACGACACCGATTCCGCCTTCTTCGAGAAGCGCTGCCCCAAGCACCGGCCGGAGTGGGTGCAGACCACCCGGGTGCTTGCCGGGCCCCATGCCGGCTACATCGACTACTGCGTCTGCGAAGACCGGGCGACCCTGGTCTGGATGGCCCAGCTGGCGGCGATCGAGCTGCACCCCGCCCTCTCCCTGGGCCGCAGGCACGAGCAGCCGACCGTGCTCGCCTTCGACCTCGACCCCGGGCCGCCCGCCGAAGTGCTCGACTGCGGCCGGGTGGCGCTGCGCCTGCGCGAGCTGATGGGCCACGTCGGCCTCGAGAGCTTCGTCAAGACCTCGGGCTCGAAGGGGCTGCAGGTCTACGTCCCGCTGAACACGAAGACGAGCTACGAGGAGACGCGACCCTTCGCCCAGGCGATCGCCCAGCTGCTGGCCAAGCAGTCGCCCGACGAGGTGATCGCGAAGATGGGGAAAAAGACCCTGCGCAAGGGCAAGGTGTTCGTCGACTGGTACCAGAACAACGAACGCAAAACGACGATCTCCGTCTATTCCCTGCGCGCCCGCGAGCGCCCCACGGTCTCCACCCCGGTCACCTGGGACGAGCTCGAGCGCGCAGTCGAGAAAGAGGACGCAAGCTCACTCGTCTTCGAGACGAAGGACGTGTTGAAGCGGTTGGAGAAGCACGGCGACCTTTTCGCCCCCGTGCTCGAGCTGAAACAGAAACTGCCCGACCTCTAGC
>DASUIY010000351.1:0-10975 GCA_036279555.1 Solirubrobacterales bacterium
GCCCCTTGAGCTTGCCGAGCGTCTTGCATTTCGGCGCCTCGAGGACGCCTTTGGCGCCTTTCGGGAGCTTGGTGCAGACGCGAGCCTTCTTGGACTGGAGGTCGCCCTGGTTGACGCCTTTGACCTTGAACTTGGCGACGCCTCCGGCTTTGACCGTGGCCTTCTTTTTCGTCGACAGCTTGACTTTCGCCGCTTTCACTTTGGCGGCGGCGCTGCCCTGGCTGGCCGATCCGGCCTGATTCGTCGCCGTCACCTGGCAGGCGTACTGGCCGGGCGATTTCGCGACGAACGTGTTCGCCGTGGCCCCCGCTATCGCCGCCCCGTTTCGGGTCCACTGGTAGGCGAATGAGCGCGGGGACTGGTAGACGAAGGAGCCGGCGAAGTCAGGGCTCCAGGCCCCCGTGGAGCAGGAAAGCGAGGAGGGGGATTTTTTCGACCGGGTCACGGCCGGCGCGCCGGTGCCGCTCGGGCTCTTCAGGATCACCGGGTCCTGCGGGCCGTCGACCGGGGCGGTGAGGATGTTGATGCCGCCCGCACCGCCGGACAGGTTGGCGAAGCCGATCGCACCGGCCGCGGTCGTGTCGTTGCCGTAGTTGCCCCAGTAGAGGCGGCCCAGCGATGGGTCGAAGGCGAGGCCGTACGGTTCGTTGAGCGCGGCGCCGGTCAGGTTGACCCCACCGCCGCTGCCGCCGGAGAGGGCGGCGAAGGAGACCCTGTCTTCGACGGAGCCGTTCTCGGACCAGTAGATCCGGTTGCCGGCGGGGTCGACCGAGAATCCGGTGATCCCTGCCGGCGTGGGGGCGCCGGCCAGGTTGAGGTCGCCGCCGCCCCCGCTGTTGTTCGCGTTGGCGTAGGAGATGATCTCCGGAGTCGGGTCCGTGTTCGCCCAGTAGACCTTTCCGGCGACGGGGTCGAGGCTGAGCTTGTAAGGACCGTCGAGGGTCGCGCCCGTCGTGTTGAGCGCGCCACCGCTGCTGCCGTCGAGGTGAGCCCATCCGATCGAGCCGTCCGGAGAAGCGTCGACGTTGACCCAGTAGATCATCCTGGTCACCGGGTCGATCACGACTCCTTCCGGTTCGTCGATCGGCGCGCCGGGCGCGGTAAAGGCGGTCGCGCCGCTGCCGTCGAGATTTATCGCGGTGATCTGCCCGTCGGGGGTGCCACCCGAGTTGGCGACGAAGAGCCGGTTGGTCACCGGGTCGTAGGCCATGCCTTCGGGAGATTCGATCTGGGGGGCCCCGCTGGCGTTCAGCACGCCCCCGCCGCTGCCGTCGATGCCGGCGAAGGCGATCGTGTCCGGATCGCCGCTGTAGTTGTTCCAGTAGACGAATTCCGCCGCGCGGGCACTGGCGGCGGCCCAGAGCACCGCCGCGAGGGCGATGGCGAAGATGCAGGCGAAGACTGCGAAAGCCCGCCGAGGGCTGCCGCTCTCAGAGATCGAGGCCACGTTGATCCTTTCTTGGTCTGGAAGAGACGCCGGTGAAGCTAACCGTCGCGAAGGACGGAGATCGTGCGGCCCTTGCGCGACATCCCGAAGTCGACCGTCCCGGCCCGCGTCGCGAAGATCGTGTGGTCGCGACCGAGCCCGGTGCCGTCGCCGGGCCAGAAGCGGGTCCCCCGCTGGCGCACGATGATCTCGCCGCCGCTGACCTTCTGGCCCGCGAAGACCTTGACCCCGAGCATGTTGGGGTTGGATTCGCGACCGTTGCGGCTTGAGCCGAGTCCCTTCTTATGAGCCATCGTCAGAATCCTTTTTAGCAGCCGGTTTGGCTTTTTTCGCTTTCGCTTTGGCTTTGGCAGCCGGTTTTTTTGTTGACGATGCTTTGGCTGCGGCTTTTTTCGCGGGAGCTTTTTTCGCAGCCGGTTTCTTGGCAGTCTCTTTTTTCGCGGCAGATTTTTTCGCGGCCGCGGGTTTTTTCTCCGCCGGCTTCTTGGCCTCAGCCGGTTTAGCCGCGGCCTCTTTCTTCTCCGCCGGCTCCTCTTTCTTCGGCGCAGCCGCTTTGCGGCCCCCCAGGCTGACCTCGGTCACCTCGAGCTTGGTCAGCTCGGAGCGGTGGCCGGCTCGGCGGCGGTAGCCCTTCTTCGGCTTGTATTTGAAGACCTTGATCTTCTCGCCCCGCAGGTGCTCGGTCACGGTCGCCTCAACCTTGACCTTCTCCAGCTCCTTCGCCCCGGCGACGACCTCCTTGTCGCGGAACATCACCGGCCGCAGGGCGACCTTGTCGCCCTGCTTGGCGCTGAGCCGATCGACGAGGAGGGACGTGCCCTTCTCGACCTTGTACTGCTTGCCGCCGCTCTCTATGACTGCGTACGTGTTCATTCGTCCTTGCTGCCTTGGCTTGAACCTGACCGACCCCGACCGCCCCTGCGGCCACGACGGCGACTGCGCGAGGCGGAGGATTCTAGCTCGGAGCCGTTCTCGCTGCCGCCAGCAGCCCCGTTGGTCACCTCGACCCCCGGCAGCGTGGCCACCGCGGCGGCACGCTCGACCCGCTCGATCCGCACCAGCTTGCGCTCGCCGACGAAGCGGCCGCCGCCGGTGACGCTGACGATGTAGGAGTCGACGCGGGCGACCGCGTCGTCCGCGTTGTACATGTGCGGCTCGTCGATCTTGACCAGCACCTCCTCGCCGACCTTGAAGGGCAGCGCCCGCTCCTCGATCTCCTCGCGCGTCCCGGCCTCGACCACGTCGAACGTGTCGATCGGCAGCGCGTCGCCGCCCTCGAAGTGGAACTGCTTGCCCGTCTCGGCCTCGAGCTCGGCCAGCCCGCTCTCCGGGTCGATCAGCTCGGCCGCGACCTTGGGGTTGACCCGGATCAGCAGCGCCTCGGCGTCCTTGGCGCCGGCGGCGACGTCCGGCAGTCGCCGCATCGCGTCCAGCGCCACCGTCTCGGCGGAGAGGACGACCCCCTCCCCCTCGCAGGTCGGGCAGGGCGCGGTGAGGATCTCGCGCACGCCGTCGGTGACGTTCTGCCTGGTCATCTCGACTAGCCCCAGCGGCGAGACCTCGACCACGTAGCTCTTCGACTTGTCGGTGTCGAGCGCTTTGCGCAGCGTTTTCAGCACTTTGTCGCGGTTCCGCGCCCGCGCCATGTCGATGAAGTCGATGACGATGATGCCGCCGATGTCGCGCAACCGCAGCTGACGCACCGCCTCCTCGGCGGCCTCCGTGTTGACCCGGGTGATCGTCTCCTCCAGGCCCCCTTTGCCGCGGCCGGTGAAGCTGCCGCTGTTGACGTCGATCACGGTCAGCGCCTCGGCGTAGTCGATGATCAGGTAGCCCCCCGAGGGCAGGTCGGCGCGACGGCCCAGGGTCGACTCGATTTCCTTGTCGATCCCCCACTTCTCGAAGAGCGGCTTGCGGTCCTCGTAGAGCTCGACCCCGCCGACCAGCTCCGGCGCGGTGCGCTGGAAGAAGCTGGTCACCCGTTCGAACTGCTTGGGCGAGTCGATGATCGCCTTCTCGAAGTCACTCAGGAACACGTCGCGCAGGACGCGCACCGGCAGGTCGGCCTCCTGGAAGACCAGGTCGGGGGCGACGGTCTGCTCGGTGCGGCGCTCTAGCACCTCGTTGAGCTTGTGCAGGTAGCCGATCTCGCGCACGAAGTCGGCTTTTTTCGCCCCGTGGGCGGCGGTGCGGACGATCAGCCCACCCGGCCCCTTGTAGGTGCGGTCGACCATCTTGCGCAGGCGGTCGCGCTCGGAGTCCGAGAGCCGCCGGCTGACGCCGACGCCGCTGCCCTGCGCGGCGTAGACCAGGTACCGGCCGGCGATCGAGACGTTCATCGAGAGCCTTGCGCCCTTCGACTTAAGCGGGTCCTTGACCACCTGGACGACGATCTCCTGCCCGGGCTTGATCAGCTCGTCGATGCGGCGGCCTTTGCCGCGGCCGCGCCTGGGGGCCTGTTCGCCGTTGGGCAGGACGATCTCGTCGACGTGCAGGAAGCCGTTGCGCTCGAGGCCGATGTCGACGAAGGCGGCCTCCATGCCGGGCAGGACGTTGTCGACCTTGCCCTTGTAGATGTTGCCGACGATCGAACGCCGGCCGCGTCGCTCTATGTAGAGCTCCGCCACGTCGCGTTTGCCGCCTTTCGCTTTCGACTCGAGGACGGCCACGCGGGTCTCGCCGCGATCGGCGGACACCAGGATTGTCTTTTTCATGAATTCAGCTCAGTTCGGATAGGTACGCATTGCCGGTAGCCCTTTCAAGGGATCACCAGGCGAACCTGCCCCTCTGGCTGAGACGCGCTTGCATGTGGATGCTCTGAAGAACCCCGATCGCCAGGAAGGTCGCCAGCACCGCCGACCCTCCGTAGCTCATCAACGGCAGGGGAATCCCGGTGATCGGCATGATCCCGAGGTTCATTCCCACGTTCACGAAAACCTGGAACAGCAGCATGGCGGCAATGCCGGCCGCCACGAGGGTCCCGTAGGAGTTCTTCGAGAGCGTCACAATCCGCAGCGCCCGCCAGATCAGCAGGGCGTAAAGGGATAGGACTAGTGCGGCCCCCATGAATCCGTAGCGCTCACCGATCACGGCAAAGATGAAATCGGTGTGCCGCTCAGGGACGAAGTCGAGCCGCGTTTGTGTGGCCCGATCGCCCCGGCCGGTCGTCTCACCGGATCCGATTGCGGTCTTGGCCTGGTTCTGCTGGTAGCCGGCGTCGCTCGGATCCCCACTGGGATCCAGGAAAGAGGTGAGTCTCTCCGTCTGGTACGCCTTGAGGATCGGCGTCCCGATTGCGGGAGCCGCCACGAGGACGATTGCCGTCAGGGCGACGATGGCCGCGCCGATCACCGCGAAGTGCGTCCAGGGGACGCCCCCCACGTACATCACGGCGAGGGTGATTGCCCCGTACACCAGGGAGGTGCCGAGGTCGGGCTGCAGGAAGACGAGCGCAGCCGGTGCCAGGCCGAGGCAGAGGTAGCGCACCGTGCGCTGCCTGTCCGACCCTTTCCTGGCGCCATCGATGACGAACCCGGCAAGCGCAAGCACGAGCAGGAGCTTGCCGAGCTCAGATGGCTGAAAGCTGAAGAAGGGAAGGTCGAAGGCGCGCCGTGAGCCGCGCGCCGCGAAGCCGAAGACGAAGACGAGGGAGATGCTCACGCAGAGGAAGGTGTAGATGCCGACCCGCAGCTCGCGGAAGCGCGAGTAGTCGATGCGGGCGAGGAGGTACATGCCAGCGATGCCGAAGGCAGCATAGATGGCCTGACGGTCAACGAAGTAGCTGGGGCTCCCCGGCACGTCGTGGAGCGTCGACTGGCTCAGCGTAAAGACGCTGAACGCCGCCAGCGCGGCCGCGCAGAGGGCCAGGGGACCGTCCATGTAGGGCAGGCCGAGGCGCTCCGCGATGCCCGGACGGACCGCGAAGGGCTCCAGCTTTGCCTGGCGTGCACGAGTCGCGTACATCAGCCGGGGCTGCCGCCGTTGGGCCCGGCGGGGCCCGTCGTGTGCTTGTTGAAATAGGCCTCGAGAATGTCGAGAGCGGCCGGCGCGGCCGATTCGGCGCCGAACCCTCCTTCCTCGATCGTAACGGCAGTGACGATTTTGGGGTCGGGATAGGGCGCCAGGACCAGGTACCAGGACTGGTCGGCCTGGCCGACGCGCTGGGCGGTGCCGGTCTTGCCCGCCACCGGCACGGGGAAGCCGCCGAAGACTTCGTAGGAGGTCCCTCCGGGCACCTGTGCGGCGTCGTGCAGCCCGTCGAGGATGACGCTCCGGTACTCCGGGTCGATGGTGATGCGGCGGCGGGGCGGGGGGGCGAATTCCCTCAGCACCCGCCCCTGGGCATCGGTCACTTCCTTGCCGACGTGGGGCGTGACGACGGTGCCGCCGTTGCCCAGGGCCGCATAGGCGATCGCCATCTGCAGCGGGCTCGCCTGCAGGTCCCCCTGCCCGGTGGCGAGCTGGATGTTGTCGCCGGCCGACCAGGGCCGGTCGGTGTTCCCTTCCTCGAAGAGCTGGTTGCGCCAGCGCCGGCTCGGCAGCAGGCCTTCGGTATCGCCGGGAAGGTCGATCCCGGGCGTCTGGCCGAAGCCGAGCATGCGCCCGGTGCGCTGCAGGTCGCCGGTATCCCACATCTCCAGGCCGAGCGTGTAGAAGTAGACGTCGGAGGAGACCTGGAGCGCCCGCGCCATGCTGACGCTGCCGTAGGCTTCCCCGCCCGCGTTCTGGAACCGCTGGCCGCCGACGGTGATCGAGCCGCTGTCGTAGATCGGCTCGGAGGGCGTGATCACGTCGTTTTCGAGCGCCGCGAGGGCGGGCACGATCTTGAAGGTGGAGCCGGTCGGGTAGAGGCCCGAGACCGCACGGTTGGCGAGCGGCGCAGCCGGGTTGCGGTAGGTCTCGTCCACCTGCTTCTGGGTCAGGGGCCGGGTGAAGAGCTCCGGTTCGAAGGTCGGGGACGAGCCCAGGCCGATGATCTCCCCCGTGTTCACGTCCATCGTCACGAAGGCCCCCGAGCCGCGTTCGGCCAGAGCCGCCTCCCCCGCCGCCTGCACCTCGGCGTCGATCGAGAGCTTGAGGCTCTCTCCCGGAACCGGCGGCTTCGAGACGAGCCTGCCGTTGGGCGTCGGCTGGCCGAGCGCGTCGACCTGGATCCTGGTCAGGCCCGGGTCTCCGCGCAGGACGCTGTCGTAGGTGTCCTCGACCCCGTCCTGGCCGACCTCGTCGCCCGGTTGGAGGCCCTTGTAGCGGGGGTCCTTCAGCTCCTCTTCGGAGATCTCGCCCACGTTGCCGAGGATGTGGGCGGCGAGCGTCGCGTTCGGGTAGTCGCGGACGAAGACCCGCTGGACCTCGACGCCGGGGAAGCGGTCCTGGTTCTCCTGCAGGTAGTAGACGAGGAAGCGGCCGACGTCGCGGCGCAGGGTCACCGGCGCCGCCGGCGCCAGTTTCAGCTCTTCGTGCATCGTCCGCCGCACCCGGCGCAGGGTGCTGTGGGTGAGGCCGGCCAGCTGCGAGAGCTCGGCCCGGCGCTCCGCCCGGTCCTCGGGAAGTTTCCGCGGGTTGACCTGCAGCGCGAGGCTGGTGCGGTTGCCGACCAGCAGCTCGCCGTTGCGGTCGAGGATCTCGCCGCGGGGCGCGCTGACCCGGTACTCGCGCGTGCGGTTGTTCTTCGCTTCGGCCAGGTACTGCTCGCCGTCCAGCACCTGCAGCCGCCAGAGGCGGAAGAAGAGGATGGCGAAGAGGACCACGGCGATGCCGCCGAAAAGCGCGATCCGCAGCGCCAGGCGGTTGTTCACCGCGGGGCCTCGCTCGTCGGACCGGAGGTACATGCGCCTATGCCCCCAGCACGGTCGGCTGCCTGCGCCGCTGCACCTTGGGCTCCTCGACCAGGGCCGAGCGCAGCACCCGGCGCACCAGCAGGTAGGTCGGCCAGCCGAGGAAGAACGCGTAGACGCTCTTCAGCAGCATGTCGCGCACGATCAGCAGGCTGATCGGGGCGTCGACGCCGAGCAGCAGCTGGATCGCGGCGAAGCCGAGCTCGGCGACCAGTGTCAGGCCCATGCAGAGGAGGGCCGGGACGAGCGAGCTGTGGATCCCGAAGCGTTCGCGAAAGAGGCCGGCGAGGTAGCCGGTCCCGAGCAGCACCAGCGAGGCGATGCCCAGCGCCTCGACCAGCAGGCTGTCGACGAAGAGGCCGATCGCGAACCCGGCGACGGCCCCGGTCAGGCTTCCGCCCAGCAGGGCGAGGCAGACGACCAGCGCCGGCAGCACGTCGGGGCTGACGTGGAAGAGTTCGACCTGGGAGAAGAAGGAGAGCTGCAGGAGCACGCCGAGGAACCCGATCGCGGCGATGCGGGCGACGATCTTCGGGGTCATGATCATCCGCGCGAGCCTCCGGTCAGCACCTGGACGAGGTCGAGGTTCCGCAAGTCGGCAAAGGGTCGCACGTCGACCTGTTCGTTGGCCTCCTGTTCGACGATCGAGGCCTTCGTCACTTCCCCCAGCGGCAGGCCCGGCGGAAAGAGCGAGCAGAGGCCCTGGGCGCACCAGCCGGCGGTGACGACGGTCTGGCCCCCGTGCACCTCCGTGGTCGAGTCGATGAAGTCGAGGATCAGGTCTTCGGGGTTGCCGACTTCCGGCTTGATCACGCCCTGTACGCCGACGGGCACGACCTTTGCCGTGATCGCGCTGGCGTGGTCGGTGAGCAGCATCACCTGCGAAGAACCCGGCCCGACCGAGGAGATGCGCCCGACCAGGCCGTCGCCGCTGATCACCGGGTCGTCGACCCGGACGCCGTCGCCGTCGCCGACGTCGATCGTCACGCTCGAGCGCCACTGCGTCGGCGAGCGGGCGATCACCCGGCCGGTCACCTCGTCATAGGCTTCTGCCGCGAGCACTGGGCTCCGGTCCAGCTCGAGCAGCTTGCGCAGCTGTGCGTTCTCGTGCAGCGCCTCCTGGCCGGCGACGGCCTGCTCCCGGGCGATCACGAGTTCGGACTCGAGCCGGCTGTTCTCGCCGCGCGCGTCGAAGGTCTGGTCGAACCAGCCGACCAGGTCGCGGGCCGGCTTCAGGGCGCGGTCGGCCACCGACTGAACCGGGCTGAAGATCGCGCTGACGCCGCGCTGAAAGCCACGCGAGTCCTGCCCGTAGGTGGCGGAGAGCAGGACGAACGAGCCGACGATCAGCAGGGCGAGCACCGCCCTACGGCGGCGTACTTGCTTTCGGTACACAGTGAAGGCCTAAGTTGGGGAGTTGAGATGAAGGGGAGCTAAGCAAAGTGCCGCGTTCCCGAGTTGCGCTTGCTGGCGCGGTGGATGGCCTCGAACTCCTCCAGGGAGATGCCCGATCCCACCGCCACGCACGTAAGCGGTGACTCTGCCAGCTGACACGGCATCTGGCACTCGTCGCGAAGGCGCTGTTCGAGTCCTTGCAGGAGGGCGCCGCCGCCGGCGAGGGTGATGCCGCGGTCCATGATGTCACCCGCGAGCTCCGGGGGCGTGCGGTCGAGCGTGTCCTTGACCGCCTCGACGATGTGCCCGACCGTTTCGTCGAGCGCCTCGCGTATCTCTTCGGAGCCGAGCGTGATCGTCTTCGGCAGGCCGGAGACGAGGTCGCGGCCGCGGATCTCGGCCCGGACTTCCTCGGGCAGCGCCGAGGCCGAGCCCGCCTCGAGCTTTACCTCCTCCGCCGTCTGCGTGCCGATCGCCAGCTTGTACTCGTGCTTGCAGTGGTTGACGATCGCCTCGTCGAGCTCGTCGCCGCCGATCCGGATCGACTGCGAGACGACGATCCCTCCGAGCGAAATCACCGCCACCTCGGTGGTGCCGCCGCCGACGTCGACGACCATAGAGCCGGTCGGCTCCGCCACCGGCAGGCCGGCGCCGATCGCCGCCGCCATCGGCTCCTCGATCAGGTACGCCTGGCGGGCGCCGGCCGAGAGGCAGGCCTCCTCGACCGCCCGCTTCTCGACCCCGGTGACACCTGAGGGGACGCAGACCACCACGCGGGGGTGGGCGAAGCGGTTGGAGTGCACCTGCTTGATGAAGTGGCGCAGCATCTGCTCGGTCACGTCGAAATCGGCGATGACGCCGTCCTTGAGCGGCCGGATCGCGGTGATGTTGCCCGGGGTCCGTCCCAGCATCCGCTTCGCCTCGACCCCCACCGCATGCACCTGGCCGGTGTGGGAGTCGATCGCCACGACCGAGGGCTCCGAGAGGACGATGCCGCGCCCACGGACGTAGACGAGCGTGTTGGCCGTGCCCAGGTCGACGGCCATGTCGCGACCGCCGAGACCTCTGAGATATCCGAGCACACCCATGCGTGGAATGAAGACTTTCCGGCCGGATTGTCCCAAACCCGCAAAATCGACACAAATCGGATTTAGCGGTGCGTGACCGGGAACAGCTCGGGCGCCAGCTCGAAGAGCAACCCGACCGGGAGCCCCACCACATTCGAGACGCTGCCCTCGACCCGCTCCACAAGCGTCGACCCCAGCGTCTGGATCGCGTACCCGCCGGAGCGGCCCTCCCACTCGCCGAAGTGCACATAACGCTCTTTATCAGCGGCGCTCAGCTCCCTGAAGACGACGGTCGTCCGTTCCAGCCCGGACCTCTCCTCTCCGTCCACAAGCACCACCAGCCCGCTCATCACCGTGTGCGCCCGCCCCGACATCCGCTCCAGATAGCCCCGCGCCTCCGCAGCATCGGCCGGCTTCCCAAGAGCCTTCCCATCAAGCACAACATCCGTGTCGCAAGCCAGCACCATCCCGTCGCGCTCCACCGCCCGAGCCTTCAACCGCGCGTTCTCGACCACCTCGACCTCGGGATCCCCACCGGTCAACTCCTCCACGCCCGACACCACCACCTCGAACTCCAAACCAAGCTTCCGCAGAATCTCAGCTCTCTGCGGCGATCCAGATGCCAGAGTCAGCCTCATGCGTCTCTGCCGGGGGGTGGCGTCGTAGGGGGAACCGCCCCCGAGGACGCTTTAGCGACCGCAGGGGGTGGTGGGTCCCCTACGGCGACAGGACCCGCCGGCCCAACACCCATCAGCTCAACTCTGGAAACCAGATCCCGATCTCACGCTCAGCAGACTCATCCGAGTCCGACCCGTGCACCATGTTGAAGGTCACCTCCAGGGCAAAGTCGCCCCGTATCGACCCCGGCGCAGCCTCGACCGGATTGGTCGCCCCGATCAGCTGGCGGGCCGCCGCAACCGCTTCGGTGCCCTCGAGCACCATCGCGACCAGCGTGCCACCGGTGATGAAGGAGACCAGCTCGCCGAAGAAGGGCTTCTCGGCGTGCTCTTCGTAGTGGCGGTTGGCGATCGACTCGTCCGCCTGCATCATCTTCAGCGCCGCGATCCGCAGCCCCTTGCGCTCGAAGCGGGCGATCACCTCGCCGGTCAGGGCGCGCTGGAAGGCGTCAGGCTTTACGAGGATCAGCGTCCGGCTCACGTGCGGGGCTCCTTTTGGTTCGTTTGGCAGCTTTGGGCTCCTTGGCGGCCGGACGGGCCGGCTCCTCGGCGGCG
>DASUIY010000352.1:0-3784 GCA_036279555.1 Solirubrobacterales bacterium
CGGGGTCGAGGCAACGAACCGGGTCGTCGTCGACGCCGGCAAAGTCGGCGGGTGCCAGGTCCTCGCGCTCAGCCGCTTTGACCGAGGCGATCTGGGTGACGTGGCTGTGGATCTCGACCCCGACCGCGGTGAGGAAGCCGCGGGCGATGGCGCCGGCGGCGACGCGGGCGGCGGTCTCCCGAGCGCTGGCGCGCTCGAGCACGTTGCGGATGTCGTCGTGGCCGTATTTCTGGGAGCCGACGAGGTCGGCGTGGCCCGGGCGCGGCAGGTGCACAGCGTCGGGCTCGAACCCCTCGACCGGCCAGGGATTCATCCGCTCCTCCCAGTTGGCGTAGTCGCGGTTGGCGACGAGGACGGCGATCGGGCTGCCGAGCGTGCGGCCGTGGCGCAGCCCCGAGCGGACCTCGACGGTGTCGGTCTCGATCTTCATCCGCCCACCGCGGCCGTGGCCGAGCTGGCGGCGGGCCATGTCGCGGTCGAGCGCCTCGCGGTCGAGCTCGAGGCCGGCCGGCACCCCCTCGACGATCGCCACGAGCCCCGGCCCGTGCGACTCGCCCGCCGTCGTGAATCGAAACCCGCTCATCAGGCCGTCAAGGCTATCGGCGGACCGAGCGGGCGGCGGCGCGCATCGTCTCGAGGGGGGCTTCGCGGCCGGTCCAGATCTCGAGCGAGAGGGCCCCCTGCTGGACGAGGATCTCCAGGCCGTCGACGGTGGTGGCGCCCGCCGCCTGAGCGGCGCGCAGAAGCGCGGTCGGCTCGGCGCCGTAGACCATGTCGACGACGTCCTGACCGGCGCTGAAGCCGTCCGGGCCGAGGGGCAGCTCCTCGAACGGGTCCTCGCCGCCCAGGCCGACAGCGGTCGAGTTGACGATCAGGCCGAACGTGCCTTGGTCCGGCTCGGCGACGGGATCGCCCCCCAGTTCCTCGCAGAGGTTGCGCGAGCGCAGCCCGGTTCGGTTCCAGACGGCCACCTCAGCCCCCTCGCGCAACAGAGCCCAGACGACGGCGCGAGCCGCGCCCCCGGCGCCGAGCACGAGTGCCCGCTTGCCGGCCGGCGAACCCGGCAGCGCGCGCAGCAGCCCCTCGGCGTCGGTGTTCTCGGCGCGGATCTCACCCTCCGTGAAGACCAGCGTGTTGGCCGCACCGATCTCACGGGCGGTCTCGGAGAGCTCGTCGGCGAGGGCGAGCGCGGCAGCCTTGTGCGGCACCGTGACGTTGGCGCCGGCGAATCCCTCTCCCGACATCGACCTCACCCGCGCCTCGAAGGCGTCAGGTGCGACGTCGATCGCCTCGTAGCTCCACGCCCCGCTCATCCCCAGCTCGGCGAGAGCCGCGTTTTGCATCGCCGGCGAGCGCGAATGGCCGACAGGGTGTCCGAGGACGGCGAGCCGCGGCACGCCTATTCCCCGCAGCTGTCCGGCGAGTTGCCGCCGGCTGCCTCGCGAGCCGAGTTATAGCTTTCGACGTCGCGCTGGAACTCGGCTTCGGTCGAGGAGAAAGCGTGCTTGCCGCAGCTGCCCGGTTCGACCACGTAGAAGAGGTAGTCGACATCGGCCGGCCGCGCCGCCGCTTCGATCGAGGCCAGGCCGGGGCTGCCGATCGGGCCCGGCGGCAGACCCGCGTTTAGCCGCGTGTTGTAGGGCGATTCGACGGCGAGCTCGGATTCGGTCAGCGGCTCGGTGTAGTTGCCGGTCGCGAAGCGGACCGTCGCGTCGATGCCGAGCGGCATCCCTTCGCGCAGGCGGTTGTAGATCACGGCCGCGACCAGGGGGCGCTCGCCGGCAAGCTGCGCCTCCTCCTCGACCAGGGAGGCGATCGTCACCACGTCGTACGTGGTGAGGTTCTTCGAGCGCGCGTAGCTCATGTCGACCCCCTTGATGCGCCGCTTGAAGTCTTCGAGCTGCAGCTGGACCAGCGTCGCGGCCTCGGCGCGTCTTTCCAGCTCGAAGGTGTCCGGGAAGAGGAAGCCCTCGAGGCTCTTGGCGTCCTTGCCGCCGTATTTGGCCGGGTTCAGGTACGGCGAGTGGACGCTTGCCCGCTCGTAGCTGCCGCGCAGCCCTTCGCCCTTGGCGATCTCGGCGGTCTGGGCTCGCGTGTAGCCCTCGGGGATCGTCACCGTGATCGTCCGGATCACGACCGGCGGCGGCGCGTCGCGGTTGAAGTGGCGGTAGGCGAACGCCGCGATCGCGACCACGCCGAGGACGATCGCGGCGACCCCGACGGCGATGCCGAGGCGGCGGCCGGGTGAGCCGGGCCGCTTCTCCCTCTTCACCTTGGGCGGCTTCGGGGGCTTGGACGGCTTCGGGGAGCTGGGCGGATCGACCGCGGCCGGCGCTCCGCCGCCGCGCTCGGCGCGGCGGGCTTCGCGCTCGCGACGCCGCTGCTCGCGTTCGGCGGCCGCGCGCTCATCGCTCATCGTCGCTCCCCTCCATCGCCGCGCGACCGGCCAGGTAGGCCTGGAGCAAGTGGGCGGCGGCGATCGAGTCCGGCGGCGCCGTGGCCCCTTCGCGCCTGCTCGCCTCGGCCATCCGGGTCGTCAGCCGCTCGTCGTAGGTCTCGACCGGGACGTCGAGGATCGCCTCCAGTTCGCCGCAGAAGGTCCGGGTCAGGGCCGCCTGGCTGCCTTCCTCGCCGCTCAGGTGCAGCGGCAACCCGACGACGACGAGCTCCACACCGTGCTCGGCGACGAGCTCGGCGACCGCGCGCGCCTCGGGTGGCTCGATCACCGCCATCGGGGTCGCCAGCGTCCCGCTCGGGTCGGAGATCGCGCAGCCGATCCGGGCGGTGCCGTGGTCCAGCGCGAGCACGCGCACCTCTAACTACCCGGCCTCGCGCTCGATCGCCCGGCGCGCGGTCTCCAGCGCCTCGTCGAGCTTGGCTGGGTCCTTGCCGCCCGCCTGGGCCATGTCGTCGCGACCGCCACCCCCACCGCCGACGACCGCGGCCGCCTCGCGGACTAGCCCGGCCGCGGAGAGACCCCGCTCGACTGCGCCCTTCGAGACGAGGACGACCAGGGCGACCTTGCCTTCCGCCGCCCCGCCGAGGACGATGGCCGAGTCGCCGCCGAGCTTCGACTGGACCCGGTTGGCGAGCTCGAGCATCTGCTTCTGGTCGGCCAGAGGAACGCCCGAGACGACCGCCTTGACGCCGCCCGCCTCGGTCGCCTCGCCGACCAGCCGCTCCGCCTCCGCGCCGAGGGCCTGCTTCTGAGCCTGCTGCTCCCCCGCCCCGGCCTCGCGCAGGCGCTCGGCGGCGCGGCGGGCACCGGAGAGAGGGTCCTGGGGGGCCCCGAGCAACTCGCCGACCTCGCGCAGGCGGTCCTCGCGCTCGCGAAACCAGTCGATCGCGGCGGGGCCGGTAAGCGCCTCGATCCGGCGCACGTTGGCGGCGCTGGAGCCCTCCGAGGAGATCTTGAAGATGCCGACCTCGGCGGTGTTGGCGACGTGGGTGCCGCCGCAGAGCTCGCGCGAGACGTCCTCGACCTCGACCACCCGCACCCAGTCGCCGTACTTCTCGCCGAAGAGAGCCATCGCGCCCAGGCGCTCGGCCTCGGCGCGCTCCATCTCCAGCCAGCGCACTGGCCGGCTCGCCTTGATCCACTCGTTGACCCGGTCCTCGACCGCGCGCAGCTCCTCGGCGCCGAGACCCTGGCCGTGGGTAAAGTCGAAACGCAGCTTGTCGGGCCGCACCGCGGACCCGGCCTGGCGAACGTGGGTGCCTAGCCGCTCGCGCAGGGCGGCGTGGAGCAGGTGCGTCGCGGTGTGGTTGCGCATCGTCGCGTGGC
>DASUIY010000353.1:0-3940 GCA_036279555.1 Solirubrobacterales bacterium
GGCGCGACGGCCTCTACATCGACGACCTGGGCTCGCTCAACGGCACCTACGTCAACCGGCGCCGCATCGAGTCCCACGCGCTCGAGGACGGCGACGAGATCCAGATCGGGAAGTACAAGCTCAGCTACCTGGAGAAGGAGAAGGGATAGCCGGCGATGGAGGCCTCGACGCGGGCCGAGCGCAGCGCGGGTAGCGAGGGCGCCTCCCGCAAGGCGCTGACGATCGGCGCCGTCGCCAAGATCCTGGGGCGCGAGTCGCGCTGTCGGATCTGTTGCTCGGAGACCGCCATCGGTTGCCTGCCTTCCTGACCGTCCTACTTCTCCAGGTAGCTGAGCTTGTACTTGCCGACCTGGATCTCGTCGCCGTCGGCGAGCCGGTGGGACTCGATCCGGCGCCGGTTGACGTAGGTGCCGTTGAGCGAGCCGAGGTCGTCGATGTAGAGGCCGTCGCGGCGGCGCACCAGCAGCGCGTGGTTGCGGGAGACGGTGACGTCGTCGAGGAAGACGCCGGCGTCGGGGCTGCGCCCGATGCTGACCCGGTCCTCGCCGAGCGCGAAGCTCTCCCCCGCACGGCCTCCCCCCGCCCGGATCACCAGAGCGGCGCCGCTGCGCTCGATCGTCTCGTCGATGTCGACCGGCTGCATCTCGCCGGTGTCGTCGACCGTGTAGGTCATCGTCGTCGGTTCGTCTCCCTCACCGCCCTCGGCGGGGCCGCCGACGTAGGCGCCGCACTTCTGGCAGTAGTTGGCGCCCTCGGGGTTGACGAATCCGCATTCGGGACAGTGGACGGCCATCGAGTGCCTCCGCTAGGCGGGCTGGTCCTCGGGCTCGTCGTCGGTCGCCTGCGCCTTGCCGGCCAGGATCTCGGTCAGCTGCGCCACGTCGTCTCCGGAGAAGAGGGTGTCCCCGCGCTCGCGCTTCTGGCGCAGGCGGTTGACCAGCTCCGCACGGAGGATGTCGATCTTCCCGTGCAGGACGCGGCGCTTGTAGGAGATCTCGTCCTCCTCCTGCGTGAGATTGTCGATCAGGCCCTTCAGCTCCTCGTCGCTGAGGGAACCGAGATCGGGAAAGGTGTCCTCCATCTCGCTCCTTGGTAGAGATTCGGCCTCGGCGGCCTCGTCCGGCGATTATAGGAGGCCCGGCGCCGAAGGTTCAACTGAAGGTTGAAGGTTTCGTTGCGGCTGACTTCGTCGTTATCCGTGCATATGCCCCCATAACGACGAAGTCAGCGCTGAGCGGCGCGCACTTCGCGGATCCCGGCGCGGGCGTAGAGCACCGTGGCGACGATCGCGAAGCCGAGGCCGACGACGAGCAGCGCGGCCGGGACCCACCCGGCGAAGACCCTCGCGAAGAAGATCCCGCCCATGATCGGGAAGACCGAGATGCGGCCCGGCCAGTTGACCCGGATCTCGACGCCGTGGCGCAGGCCGTACTGGGCGAGGACGAGCATCGCCAGCTCGCGCACCGCGAGCAGGGCGAGCGCCCAGCGCGGCAACAGCTCGAAGTGCCAGCAGACGACGGCGCCGGAGAGGATCGTGAGGCGGTCGACGAGCGGGTCGAGGATCGAGCCGAGGCGGCTGTACTGACCGGTGACGCGGGCGAGGAAGCCGTCGACGTAGTCGCCGGCCGCGATCAGCCAGAAGACGATCGCGGCCGAGGTGCTGCGCCCGTCGCCCGATTCGAAGGCGAGCCAGAGGAAGAGGGGGAGCGCGGCGAGGCGAAGGTAGCCGACGAGGTTGGGCAGCGTCCAGGGGTTCAGCGGTTCGCCCTTGCGGGTCTGGCGAGGAGGCGGGCCGCTGCGGTCGAGGCCGAAGAGGCGCCGCACGCGGCCGCGGCCGAACGGGGCGCTGTCAGGCATCGATGCCCCGGAGGAGGGCCTCGGCCTGGGCGGCGGCCTCCCCCACGGGCAGCTTGTGCTCGGCGCCGCCGGCGCGCTCGCTCGCCTCGACCACGCCCTCGGCCAGGCCGCGGCGCCCGACGACGATCCGCAGGGGGCAGCCGAGCAGCTCGGCGTCGGTCAGCTTCTCCCCGGCCCCGGCGTCGCGGTCGTCGTAGAGGACGTCGACCCCGGCGCCCCGCAGCTCCTCGTACAGCGAGTCCGCCGCCGCTCGCTCCTCCTCCCCGGCCTTCGCCAGCGAGACGAGATGGACCTGCCAGGGAGCGAGCGCCCGCGGCCAGACGATCCCGCGCTCGTCGGCTCCCTGCTCGATCGCGGCGGCGGCGATCCGGGCCGGGCCGATGCCGTAGCTGCCCATCACGACCGGCCGCTCGGTCCCCGACTCGTCGAGGTAGGTGGCGCCGAGCGGCTCGGAGTAGCGGGTGCCGAGCTTGAAGATGTTGCCGACCTCGATCGCGGGCTCGATCTCGATCGTGCCACCGCCGGGGGCGGTGTCGCCCGCCTCGACGTTGCGTACGTCCATCTCGTATGACTCGAAGTCGCGCGAGGGGTCGATACCGCGCAGGTGGGTGTCCGGCCTGTTGGCGCCGGAGACGTAGGAATTGCCGCTCAGCGCCGCGTCCTTGATGATCGGCAGGCCGCTGCCGACCGGGCCGAGGTAGCCGACCGGGCCGAGCCGGTCCTCGATCTCCTCGGTGCTGGCCTGGCGGAAGTCGGTCTTCATCCCGTTGCGCAGCTTGATCTCATTGAGGCGGTGATCGCCGCGGAGCAGGACGAGGACCATCCCCCGGCCCTCGACGACGATCGGCAGCGTCTTGATGAAGGCGCCGTGCGGCAGGCCGAGGTGCCCCGCCACATCCTCGACTTTGGCCAGGCCGGGCGTGTCGACCTCCTCCGGCGCGCTCAGCGACGGCGGCAGCTCTACCGGCTGCGGCTCGGCGCTCGCAACCTCGACGTTTGCCGCGTAGCCGGGAGCCAGTGCGACCTCGTTCTCGCCCGCCGCGCAGGGCGCCATGTACTCGTGGGCACCCGAGCCGCCCATCATCCCGACGTCGGACTCGACCCGGTACCAGCGCAGGCCGCTGCGATCGAAAATCCGCGCGTATGCCTCGCTCTGCAGCTCATAGGACCGCGCCAGCCCCTCCTCGTCGCGGTCGAAGGAGTAGGCGTCCTTCATCGTGAACTCCCGCGTGCGCAGCACCCCCGCCCGCGGCCGCGGCTCGTCGCGCTCCTTGGTCTGCAGGTGGTAGAGCATCAAGGGCAGGTCCCGGTAGGACCGAACCTCCCGGGCCACGTGATCGGTGACGCACTCCTCATGCGTCATCGCCAGGACCATCGGCGACCCCTTGCGGTCCTCGAGCTTGAAGAGCTCCTCGATCGAGTACCGCCCCGTCTTCTCCCAGTTCTCAGCAGGCTGCAGCACCGGCATCAGCATCTCCTGGCACCCGATCCCCTCCATCTCCTCCCGAAGGATGGCTTCGACCCTCCGGTGCACCCTCCACCCCGCCGGCAGATAACTCCACAAGCCCGCCCCAACCTGCCGAATCAACCCAGCCCGCACCATCAGCTTGTGCGACAAAGCCTCCGCGTCCGCAGGCGCGTCCTTCAGCGTGGGCAAAAAAGCTTGGCTAAGCCGAGTCACGGGGGAAACCTATCCGCCCCAGACCCGGGAAGCTCAACACCCACGGGACCCGCTGTCTCCCTCGGCCGCTGCTCGCGGGGGGTGGCGTCGTAGGGGGAACCGCCCCCGAGGACGCTTTAGCGACCGCAGGGGGTGGTGGGTCCCCTACGGCGACAGGACCCGCCGCGCCAGTTACGCCCGAGTGAATCTCCGTCCAGCAGTGGGCGAAACCTCCTCGTCCAACAAAACCTTGTCGGACTCCCCCTTTTCGGCCGCTTCGTGCTCCAGCGCCGCGATCTTCTCAGGAGTCAGCTCGCCAGCGTTTTCCTCCTCGATCTTCGCCAGCCATGCCGCTCCCTCGCGGGATTCGTCCTCGTCGAACTCCACCCCGCCCCGGTCGAGCGACTTGTCGATCTCCTCGAA
>DASUIY010000354.1:0-5203 GCA_036279555.1 Solirubrobacterales bacterium
CGAGTTTGCGAGAGATGACAGCGCTTGGGGCGCTGGGGCGCTAGAGGTTGCCGATCTCGCCGGCTATGTCGCTTGCTGCCTGTTTGGCGTCGGCGAAGAGCATCGAGGTGTTCGGTTCGTAGAAGAGGTCGTTGTCGATGCCGGCGAAGCCGGGGCTCATCGAGCGCTTGATCACGATCACCTGCTGGGCCTGGTTGACCTCGATGATCGGCATCCCGGCGATCGGCGAGTCCGGATCGTTCTTGGCCGCCGGGTTGGTGACATCGTTGGCGCCGACGATGACCGCGACGTCGGTGCGCGGCATCTCCGGGTTGATCTCCTCCATCTCCTTCAGCTGCTCGTAGGGCACGTCGGCCTCGGCGAGGAGGACGTTCATATGGCCGGGCATGCGGCCCGCGACCGGGTGGATCGCGTAGCTGACCGTGACGCCGCGCTTCTCCAGCTCGTCGCCGACCTCTTTGATCGCGTGCTGGGCCTGGGCGACGGCGAGGCCGTAGCCGGGCACGATCACGACCGAGTCGGCGTAGGCGAGCTTGATCGCCGCGTCCTGGGCGCCGATCGAGGTGTGCGGGCGTTCCTCGGTGCTGCCGCCGGCGCCGCCCGCGGGAGCCCCGCCGAAGCCGGCGAAGAGCACGTTGCCGACCGAGCGGTTCATCGCGGTCGCCATCTCCATCGTCAGGATCGTTCCCGAGGAGCCGACCAGGGTGCCGGCGACGATCAGCGCCACGTTGTCGAGGGCGAAGCCCGCGGCGGCGGCGGAGAGGCCGGTGAAAGCGTTGAGCAGCGAGATCACGACCGGCATGTCGGCGCCGCCTATCGGCAGCACGACCAGGTTGCCGAGCAGCCCTGCGGCGAGCAGGACCGCGATGAAGATCGCCTGGCTGGGATCGTCGTTGTTGATCGCGATGTTGACGCAGGCGGCGACGATGCCGATCAGCAGCACGGCGTTGATCACCTGCTGCCCCGGGACGGCGAGGGGCCGGGTCGGGATCAGGTCCTGGAGCTTGGCGAAGGCGATGTTCGACCCCCAGAAGGAGACCGAGCCGACGACCGCGGCGAAGAGGATCGGGATCAGCTCGTCGAGCGGGATCTCGTGCCCGAGCGAGATCCCGTGGCGGATCTCCGACCAGGCGATCAGGGCGACGGCGCCGCCGCCGACGCCGTTGTAGAGAGCGACCATCTGCGGCATCTCGGTCATCTGGACCCTCACCGAGGCGATCACGCCGACGGCGGTGCCGATGCCGAGCCCGAGCGCGATCAGGCCCCAGTTGCCGATGCCGTCGAGCAGCAGCGTCGCGACCACCGCGATCGCCATCCCGGCGGCGGCGACCAGGTTGCCCTGCTTCGCGGTCGTCGGGTGGGTGCCCCGCCGCACGCCGACGATGAAGAGCGAGAAGGCGACTATGTAGAGCGCGGTGGCGGCGTCGCCGCCGGGCTCGAGCACGGCGAGCAGGCTCATGTGCCGCCCTTCCCGTCTGGGTCAGCCTTGGGTTTCGGCTTTTTGGAGAACATGCCGAGCATCCGGTCGGTGACCATGAAGCCGCCGACGATGTTGATCGCGCCGAAGGCGATCGCGATCGTGCCGATCACGTACTCGAGCGGGTCGTTGGCGTAGCCGACGACGATCAGGCCGCCGAGCATGACGATGCCGTGGATCGCGTTGGTCTGCGACATCAGCGGCGTGTGCAGGGTCGTCGGCACCTTCGAGATCACCTCGAAGCCGACGAAGGCGGCGAGGACGAAGATCGTGATCTCGGTCATCAAGTCCATGACTATTTAGCCGCCCTCTCGTTCTTGATCTCGCCATCGTGGGTGATGCAGGCGGCGGCGACGATGTCGTCCTCGAAGTCGAGTGTCAGCTCGCCCTCCTCTCCGACCAGCAGGCCGAGCAGGTTCTCCAGGTTCTTGGCGTAGAGCTGGGAGGCGGGCCGGGGCATCTCGCTGGCGAGGTTGCGCGGGCCGATCACCTTGACGCCGTTCTCGACCACCGTCTGCCCCGCCTCGGTCAGCTCGCAGTTGCCGCCGGTCTCCGCGGCGAGGTCGACGATCACCGAGCCGGGCTGCATGCCGCGCACCGCCTCGGCGGTGATCAGCAGCGGCGCCGGCCGGCCGGGGATCGCGGCGGTTGTGACGATCACGTCCTGCTTGGCGGCGTTCTCGCCGAGCGCCTCGCGCACTTGGGCGTTCTCCTCGTCGGTGAGCGGGCGGGCGTAGCCGCCCTCGCCCTCGGCGTCGGGGATGAAGTCGAGCTCGAGCGGGCGGCCGCCGAGCGAGGCGATCTGCTCCCAGGCGGCGCGGCGGATGTCGAAGCCGGTGACGATCGCGCCGAGGCGCTTGGCCGTGGCCACGGCCTGCAGGCCCGCGACGCCGGCGCCGAGGACCAGCACCTTGGCCGGCGGGACCGTGCCGGCGGCGGTGGTCATCATGCCGAAGAAGCGGCCCGACTCGCGAGCGGCGATCAGGGTCGCGGCGTAGCCGGCGGCGGCGGCCTGCGAGGAGAGCGCGTCCATCGCCTGGGCGCGCGTGGTGCGCGGGATCGCCTCCATCGCAAAGCTTGTGACGCCGGCCTGGGCCAGCGCGTTGTTGGTCTCGGCCGCCGTCCAGGGCGAGAGGTGGCCGATCAGGAGCTGGCTGGAGTCGAGGCGACCGATCTCGGCGGCGGAAGGGGCGGCGACGCGAAGGACCACGTCGGCGCCCCACGTAACCTCGGCCTCGACCACGTCGGCCCCGGCCTCCGCGTACTGGGAGTCGGGATGGCCGGCTGCGTCGCCGGCACCGCTCTCGACAAGCACCTGCACCTTCTCGTTCGAGGCGAGGGACTTGACTACGTCAGGGACGAGCGCGACACGGCGCTCCCCCTCGGCGGTCTCTTTCGGCACTCCGATCTTCATACGACGCGGCGGGGGAGACTATGCGATGAGGGCGGCGAGGCGCTCCAACGTGTGCAGCTGCTCGCTCCGCTCGGCGTGGACTGGGGAGACGATGAGGCGGTCGATGCCGGCACCACGGAAGCGCTCGACCCGCTCGGCGACCTCGGCCTCCGTGCCGACCAGGGAGGTCGCCTCGACGACCTCGTCGGGGACGGCCTCGAAGGCGCCGGCGCGATCGCCGTCCTGGAAGCGCCGCTGGACCTCGTCGGCGACGTCGCCGAAGCCGAAGCGGTGGGCCAGGTCGACGTAGAAGTTGGTCTTGCGGCTGCCCATGCCGCCGAAGTAGAGGACGAGGCCGGCCTTGACGACGGCCTTCGCCGCATCGAGGTCGCCGTCGATCGCGACCTGCAGCGAGGGCGAGACCTCGAGGTCGGAGCGCTGCCGGCCGCCCTTGGCGAAGCCGGCCTCCAGGTGCTCCCCCCAGGTCTCCTGGAAGGCGTCGACGCTGAAGAAGATCGGGATCCAGCCGTCGGCGACCTCCGCGGCAAGCTCGACCGATTTGCGCCCGATCGCGCCGACGAAGACCGGGATCCGGTTGCGCTCGGGGTGGAAGTTGAGCTTCAGCGCCTTTCCCTCGCCGCCGGGTAGAGGCAACTGGTAATGCTCGCCCTGGTGATCGACCGGCCCTTCGCGGGCGACTATCTCCCGCACGACTTCGATGTACTCGCGGGTGCGCCCCCAGGGCTTGGCGTAGGGAACGCCGTACCACCCTTCGGAGACCTGCGGGCCGGAGGGGCCGAAGCCGAACATGAAACGGCCTCCGGAGAGCTTGTCGATCGTCGCCCCGGCCATCGCCGCGGCGGCGGGCGGGCGGGCCGGAACCTGAAGGATCGCGGCGCCGAGGTTGATCTTCTCGGTCTGGCCCGCCAGCCATGCGAGCACGCTGACGACGTCGGAGCCGTAGGACTCCGCCGCCCAGACCGACTCGTAGCCGGCCGCCTCGGCGGCATGGACCACCTCGAGGGCGTCCTCGCCCGCGGGGCCGATGCCCCAGTAACCGAGGTTGAGTCCCAGCTTCAGCGCCATCCGGCCCGCACCCTATTGAATAGGAACCGATGACGGATGCGGCGACCGAGCGGGGGCTCTCCAGTGCGACGGCGGCGAAGCGGCTGCGCGAGCTCGGCCCTCCCGAGGAGACCTCCTCGCGCTCGGTCTCCAGCATCGTCGCCGGCAACGTCTTCACGCTGTTCAACGCGATCATCGGCGGGTTCTTCGTCCTCATCCTCTCCCTGGGCCTTTTCGCCGACGCGGTCTTCGGCCTGATCGCGATCGTCAACTCCTACATCGGGATCCGCCAGGAGCTGAAGGCCAAGCGAACGCTGGACGAGCTGGCGGTGCTGGTCGCGCCCCACGCGAAGGTGATCCGCGACGGCGTGGTCCAGAGCCTGCTGGCGGAGGAGGTCGTGCCCGGCGACGTCGTCAGGATCGAGCCCGGTGACCAGCTCGTCGCCGACGGCGAGACGATCGAGAGCCGCGGGGTGACGCTGGACGAGTCGCTGCTGACCGGCGAGGCGGACGGGGTGCGCAAGCAGCCCGGCGACCGGGCGCTGTCGGGGTCCTTCTGCATCTCCGGGTCGGGCTACTACTCAGTCGACGCGGTGCGGGAGGAGAGCTACGCGGGCCAACTGGCCGGCGAGGCCAGGGCCTTCCGCCACCCACCTTCCCCGCTGCAGGACGAGGTGAACCGGGTGATCGTCGCCTGCACCTACGCGATGGTGCCGCTGGCGCTGGCGCTGCTCCTCGTCTTCCAGGTGCGCAGCATCGACCTGGTCGAGGCGGCGCAGACGGCCACCGCCGGCCTGGTGACCCTGATCCCCGAGGGGCTGGTGCTGCTGATGAGCGTCACCTTCGCCGTCGCCGCGGTGCGGCTGGCGAAAAGGGACACGCTGGTGCAGCAGATGAGCGCGACCGAGAGCCTCGCCGCGGTCGACACGATCTGCGTCGACAAGACAGGCACGCTGACCGACGGCGAGCTGCGGCTGCTCGGCGTCGAGGTGGCCGAGGGCCTGGACCCGGCGGCCGCGCACGCCGCGCTCGGGCGCTTCGCCGCCAGCGCCGGCGACCGCAACCGCACCCTGGAGGCGATCGGCGAGCGATTCCCGGGCGAGGCGGGGCGGGTTGCCGGCGAAGTGCCGTTCTCCTCGGAGTGGAAGTGGAGCGGGTTGCGGATCGGCTCGACGACCTACGTGCTCGGCGCGCCCGACGTGCTGAGCGCGGCTGGGGCCCTGGCGCTCCCGCCCGGACTCGCCCGCACCCTCGAGCGAGAGACCGCC
>DASUIY010000355.1:0-6156 GCA_036279555.1 Solirubrobacterales bacterium
ACCTGGCCGAACCCGAGGCGGTACCGCGCCTTCTGCACGAGATCAAAGGCTTCGGCTTCTCCAACAATCCTTTCCTGCCCGCTCCGCTGGCGGGCGTTCCGGTCGACGGATCGGAGCTGCTGGCGCTAGACAGCGACGGTGCGAATCTGTGGGCAGTTGGGGGAGGGGCGGCATCGGGGCCTGCCGCCTCGACCTTCCCGAACTTGGTGGCCGAGCGCCCGCCGCTCGCTGCCCGTCTCGTAGGCGAAGCCTTCCAGGAGGTGCCCTTGAAAGGAGCCACCTTCGGCGACGCCGACCGCCTCGGCGACGTGGCGGCGATTCCCGGCACGAGCGAAGCGTTCGCCGCGGTCGTCCCCTTCGCCGATCGGCGAAGCATCAACAGCAAGGCGACCGTGGCGCGGATCCAACCCGACGGGACGACGAGCACGGTCAGGCTGCCTGCAGCCGGTGCCGGTCGCGGCAGCGCGGCGCGCATCGCCTGTCCGGCGGTGAACGAGTGCTGGATGGTCACCTGGGCCGGCTGGCTCTTCCACTACACCGACGGCACGCCGCTGCCCCTCGACACCGACCCGGCTTTCCAGGGCACGATCGAGTTCCGGCCAAACGAGGCCGCCGAACAGTTCATCCCCGACCAGCTGCCGGTGGATGACTCCCAGCTCTTCGCCCCACCGCCGCTCGAGCTGACCCCTGACAAAGTCGATCCCGTCAAGGTCAGGCGGCTGCCGCCGCTGCTGCGGAAGGTGCGCTCGGACCTCAAGGGAATGACGCTGACCGTCAGCTTCACTCTCACCCGGCGCGCGAGGGTGCAGCTGCTCGCCAAGAAGGGCGGCCGAACGGTGGCCAAGACCCCGCAGCAGATCCTCACTGCGGGTCGCCGCGAACTCGTCCTCCGCCTCAGCCGGGAGCGCTATCCGACTCGTCTCGCCTTCAGGACCAAGGAGATCAAAGGGAGGTGAGAGGGGGGACCCGTCACCTCTTGGGCTTCGGCGTCTTGTTCGTGGCCCTGCTGGTTGTCGCCGCCCCCGGTCGCGGCCAGACCGCCGTGCCGCCGTTCGGGCCGCTGCCCTCGCTCGGTCCGGCCGACTCCGGAATGACCCTGATGGGCGCAGCGCCAGCCGGTGAACCTGGCGAGGCCTGGGGTTATCGCCAGCTCCCCCTCTCGGTAGGTGAGGTGCGGGTCGGCGCGACCCCACTGGACTTCGGTTCCCCCGCCAGCGCCGCCCAGCCCGAACCGCAGCTTGCCTTCGTCCGCTACACCGAGGCGAGCGGCTGGCAGGTCTATCGCACTCCCCGCGACGAGTCCGGTCAGCCCTATCGGGGACCTGTCCCCAATCGCCTATCGGCGCGGATCACGCGGGAGGGCGGGGGTGTCCTCGTCGGCCGCGACACCAACCGGCCGGTGGGTCAGCAGGTCGTCGTGCTGCACCACGACCCGGGCGGCAACTGGCGGGCCCTCGACGCTCCTCCACCCGGCGTCCTGCTGCCGGCTGAAGGTGAACAGCCGGCGGAGAGTCTCGCCGACGAACAGGGATCGGGAGCGATCGCGAACGCAGCCTTCGACGAGAACGGCCGCACCGGCCTGCTCTTCGGGGCCGCCGGGCGAAACGTCGTCAACGGAATGATCCACTACGACGGCACCCAGTGGACGCCGCGCGAGCCGATCCAGGTCCCTGTCGGCTCCGAGAAACACTTCAAGATCCTCGCCGTCGACGCGACCGGGCTGGGCAATGCCTGGGCGCTGGCCGAACCCGACGAAGGCCTCGAACGATCCGCTGTCCTGCTGGAACGAACCGGGACGCCCGAAGGGTGGGTGGAGCGACCGCTGGTCGGCACTCCGTTTGCCGCGAGCGATACCCCGAGCGAAAACATTGCCGACGTCGAGCCGATCCGTGGCGCGGCGCAGCCCTTGACGGTCACCTCCGACGGCGTCTGGATTGACCTCACCGCGAGCATCGAAGGCTTCGAGCGCGACGTGACGATCTTCTACTCGATCGGCCAGGAAGAAGTGACGGGGTCCTGGTGCGACGCAGCGGTCTGCGGCTCCAATGCCCTCGGCGTCAAGCTCTCGCGCCAGGGCGGGTACCGCAGCTTCGCTTGGCCGGGTGGGCAATTCGGCACGCGGGTGATCACCAACCCACTCGACCCGGGCGGCAGCGAGGAGACCAATCGCGGCACCTATCTTCGCTTCGCCGACGGGATGTTCGCGCGAATGCCCGGCGGCAGCGGCAACTTCCACCCGAGCGGCGCCTTCGCCAGCGCCGACGGCGGCTGGCTGGAGGGCCCGGTCGAGATCTCCCCGAAGACGGCTCCGGTCAGCCTGCACCCCTGGCCCATCTCCGTTCGCGCCCCGCTCGCCGACATAACGGGCGCTCCTGGCGCTCCCCTGGGCTCGCTCAGCTCGGGAGCGCTCGCGGTGGGCGCTGACGGTTCCGTCATTCGCTACGAGCCGAGCCGAGGTTGGCAGCGCGAGTTCCTTCTCTCTTCGAGCGGCTCCGTCAACAAGGCGACACTCCGCGGTGTCGCCTGGCCGGAGCCCTCGCGGGCCTACGCCGTCGGTGACCTCGGCGCGATGTGGATGTGGAACGCCGCCGATGACCTCTGGGTCGCCGACCCCGGCGTCCCGATCGGCTTCGAGGGCAACCTGATGGACATCGCCTTCGATCCCACCGACCCTTTCCGCGGCTATGCGGTCGGCAAGAACGGCGTGCTGCTCTCCTACGGCAAGGGGTGGGACCAAGACGCGCTGCCCGCCGGATACGGGGGGGCCAGCCTCACCTCGATCGCCTTCGCCGGCAGCCAGGCGATCGTCGCGGCGGGTGGTGATCTGCTGGTCAACGACGGCGGGGGCTGGCGCGTCGATGCCTCGGCCCACGCGCTGCTCGACAAAGTCCGCGCAGGCGATCCGCAGCTCTTCGCGGTTGCCGGACTGCCCGACGGCGGCGCGGTCGCGGCCGGCCGCGACATCGTGATCGAGCGCGACGGCCCCGGCTCGGAATGGCGTTTCTCCGATCAGCCGCTGCCCGGATCGACGGCGATCGCCGTCTCCGCCATCCGTGCCGGAGGGGAGGTCAGCGCCATCGTTTCGGTCGTCCCCCAGATCACCTATCCGGCGGCCGACGACCTGCCCGATCCCGACCCGACGGCGCCGCCGCCGATCCTGCCTCCATTCGGCCTGCCCGGCGACGGTTACCTGCTGCGCGAGACGGCGGGCGGCTGGGTTGACGAGCAGCGGACGGCCTTCGCGGGCTCGGGCAACGACCGGCCGCTGAAGAGCGACCCGGTCCTGGCGCTGCTCCTCGACTCGGCGGGCAACGGCTGGGCGGTGGGCGGTTGGAGCGGTGAGGCAGACGCAGCCGGGCGCGGGTCCTCGGGCCAAAACGAGGCCGGGCGTACGATTCGCGCGCGGGTCCGCACGGCCGCGGTCTTCCGCTATGGGGCGGGTGCCTCCTCGGCGCCGGCAGCCGCGGGCAGCCAGGACATTCCCATGCCTTCCGGGCCGGCACGGCTCGCCTTCGCCGGCCACGCGGAGTGCGACGCCTCCTGCGCGGACCTCGCTCCGCAAGCGCTCGGCCCCGATCGCACCCTCCTCGCCGCCTTGCGCTCGGTTGCAGCGATGCGGGGCGGAGCGGGGCCGCGAGCCCTCCTCTACACCGGCAACCGGGTGAAGACCGGCCTCGGCTCCGCAGACGCCGTCCGCTATGCCGAACTGCTGGGGTCCATGCCGGGGCTGCCCGTCTTCCCGGCGCTCGGCTCCGACGACGTCGCCAGCGAAATCGGAGCCGATGAATTCCAGGCCGCCTTCGCGGGCTTCCCTGCGCCCTTCGGCTCGGGCGCGACGCCCGGCGGCATATCGACGGCCGGGATTCCTGGTGCCGCCCCTGATCCGAGCAAGGCTCGCACCCATTACGCCTTCGACACGGATGGAAGCGGCGGGCCGCTCCGGGTCGTCGTGATCGACAACTCGCTTGGGTCTTTGGCCGCTTCAGACCTCCACCAGAACCCACCCGAGGCGCAGCTGCCCTGGCTCGAAGCGGTGCTCGCCGACGCTCGGGCCAAAGCGATTCCCGTCGTCGTGATGGGAAGCCGCAGCCTGCATTCAAGCTTCACGCCGAAACTCAACGCGGCCAGCGACGGCAGCCAGGTCGCCCAAGCGCTGGTCAGCGGCGGCGCCTCCGCCTACATCTTCGACCGGCCCGAGGAGAACCGGATGATGCGGATTCCTGCCGGCGGATCGCAGACCATCCCGAGCTTCGGCAGCGGCACGCTCGGCTACCGCTCCCCTATTGCGGGTGCGGCCGGTCTCGATGCCCCGGACTCGCTCTTCGGCGACAGCGGCGTGATGGTGCTCGAGGTCGACGGCAGCCAGCGCGATCCCGCGACCAACATCGCGCCGGCCGGGGTGCGGCTGATCCCGGTGATCGAGGACCTCTCGCTGGAGGCGACCGACGGGACTCTGCTGCGCCGCTCGCGCCCCGCGCTCTTTCGCGGCCTCGGGCGCCGGCCACGCGGCGGCGATCGCTGGGGAAGGGCCTCGGCGGGCTCAGGCAACCCCGATCCCTCCGGTGGAGACCCCTACGTCGCCTTTCCTCCCGATCAGTGCCTCGCCGCCGGCTGTTCGGCGCGCATCACGCCCGAGTACAGCTTCACCTCCTCGGACCCCGACATCGCCGACTTCGTCAAACAGGACCCCGCCTCGACCAACCTGCGAAAGCCCTTCCTCGACGCCAGCGACAAGGTCGTCACCGACAACTCCTCGGGACTCCTCTGCCCCTTCAACGCCGGCACCACGACCGTCACCGTGAGCTCCGGCGGCTTCTCCTACTCCGAACAGGTGACGGTTCTGGGCGGCAGCGTCCAACGGCCCTGCGGAACGCGCCCACTACGTCCTGACCGCTTCAAGCGCGCCGCCGCGGTCGCCGCTCCGCCGGCCCCACCGCCGCCACCCAACTCACCGCCAGGAAGCCCCCCCGTCAACTTCAGCCCGCCACCACCGCCCCCCGCGCCAGCGCCACCGAGCCAGCCACAGCCACCAGTCCCGCCAGCGCCCCTGCCCCAGCCGTTTCTGATCCCGCCCGCGCCGCCACTCGGGGTGGTGCCGGCGATCGTCCCGCCACCGCCACCGCCGATCGTACGCCCGATGCCCCCAGGCGGCGCACCTGCGCGCACCTATCAGGTGGAGGAAAAGCGCGAAGAGGAGGCGGCGATCGAGGAATCGAAGGCCTTCTCGCGCTATGAGGCGGATAGTGACGGGCTGACCGTGCCGCCCTACTTGCTTGGCCTGGTGCTGATCGCCGCGCTTGCGGGCGCTTCGGTCCGCGGTGGCCCCGGCGCTCGCCACCGCACCCGTCCCACGCCCGCCCCCGCCTTCAACCGTGCCGAACGAACCCGAAGGAGTCGAAGATGACTACGAACAGCCGACTGACCGCGATCGCAGCCTGGTCGGCGGTCGCACTCTCCCTCGCAGCCCTGCTGCTCTCCGGTGCGGTGATCTCCAACGCCGCCAAGCGCCTGCCGGGGCCGAGCCTGCAGCCGAAGAAGTTCGGCATCCTGCGCCTCAACAAGAAAAAGAAGTTCCCGTCCAGCGTGCTGCCGGCGAAGGTCTATGACCGCTGCTCGCCGGAGACGGTGCGGATCGGAACGGTTTGCATGATGACCAATCCCTATCCACTCGAAAAGGGGGACATCGGGAAAAACAACTACTTCTTCGCGACCCAGAAGTGCGCCGAGCTGGGCGGTTATCTGCCGACCGCGGCCCAGCTGATCGGCGCGGCTCCCTACGTGAAGCTAGCCGGCCGGGTCGACGACAACGAGGTCACCGCCTCGACCGACGTCGACCCCACCGACGGTCTCAAGGACCGTCGCGAGATGAGCGCCTCGCTGACGACGATCGCCTCGGGCGGTAGGGCGGCCGGTTCGCAGGGCATCAGCGAGGGATCGCGGGGAGACCCCAAGGCAGGGGAGCCCGACCCGGCGCCGCTGCCGGCCGACCCAGCTCCCGAAACCCTCCACTACATAACCGTCTACGACAACGCCGACCACGGCGGCTTCGCCGGCGGCAAGCCGGTGGGCCAGCCGGAGAACTTCCGCTGCGCCTTCAACAAGGCCCAAGGCCGAGCCGGCCACCTCGACTGAAAAACAAGCTTCCGCTGTTCCTTT
>DASUIY010000356.1:0-4714 GCA_036279555.1 Solirubrobacterales bacterium
AATGAAGCATTTGTCCACTTCAGGCTGCAAGCGTTAGCGGCTACTCCCGTCAACTACCTGCAGTAAGCGTTACCGGACCAAGAAATAGAATGCGTATGGCCGCCTGGAAGAGGGCGGCCATACGCATTGCGCGTAAGTCGAGATCGCGGAAGTTAGGGCCAGTCGTGAACCGTTAGGGTCGGGCGATGCGGACCTCGGTCATCACGGGAGCATCCAGCGGCATCGGCGCAGCCACGGCGCGAGCGCTGGCGGGCGAGGGCTACCGCACCGTCCTCGGCGCCCGCCGGCTCGACCGGCTCGAGGAGCTGGCGGCTGAGATCGGCGGCGAGGCGGTCGAGCTCGACGTCGCCGATCCCGGCTCGGTGACCGCGTTCGCGGCCCGGGTCGAGGCCTGCGACGTGCTGGTCAACAATGCCGGCGGGGCGCTCGGGCTCGACTCGGTCGGCGAGGCCGACGAAGAGAAGTGGCTGCGGATGTACGAGGCCAACGTGATGGGGACGATGCGGATGACGCGGGCACTATTGCCCCAACTGGTCGCCTCGGGCGATGGGCACGTCGTCAGCGTCACCAGCATCGCCGCCTTCGAGACCTATCGCGGCGGCGCCGGCTACACCGCCGCCAAGCACGCCCAGCGGGCGGTGCTGCGGACGCTGCGCCTGGAGACGCTGGGCGAGCCGGTGCGCTTCACCGAGGTCGCGCCCGGCATGGTCGAGACCGAGTTCTCGCTGGTCCGCTTCGGCGGCGACGAGGAGAAGGCGGCGCGCGTCTACGAGGGGATGCAGCCGCTCAGCGCCGAGGACGTCGCCGAGTGCATCCGCTGGGCTCTGGCCCAGCCCGCGCACGTCAACGTCGACGAGATCGTCGTTCGCCCGCGCGACCAGGCGACCGCGACCGACGTGCACCGGGCGGCCGAGTAGCCGCTTCGCTCAGCCCGCGGCCGGAGGATCGGCGAGGAAGCCCTCGGGCTCCTCGACCACGGTGTTGACCAGCTCGCCGACCCGCTCGATCTCGACCCGGACCGTCTCGCCGACGTGGAGCACGTTCTCGCGGATCGGCTTGCGGCCGATGCCGACGCCGGAGGGGGTGCCGGTGGCGATCACGTCGCCGGGCTCCAGCGTGAACGCTTCGGAGAGGTGGGAGACCTGCTGGAAGCAGTCGAAGACCATCCCCGCGGTGCTCGCGTCCTGGCGCAGCTCCTCGTCGACGAAGCAGCGGACGCGCAGGTCCTGCGGGTCGCCGACCTCCTCGGGCGTGACCAGCCAGGGGCCGAGCGGGCCGTGGGTGTCGAAGGACTTGCCGATCGTCATCGTCTGCGCCCGCCCCTGCCAGTCGCGCACGCTGAGGTCGTTGGCGCAGGTGTAGCCGGCGATCACCTCATGCGCGCGCTCGACCGGGACGTGGCGGCAGCGCTTGCCGATCACTACCGCAAGCTCCGCCTCGTAGTCGAGCAGGGTCGAGACCTTCGGCATGTGGACGTCGGCGCCCGGGCCGACCACGCAGGTCACCTGCTTGTTGAAGAAGACCGGGACTTCGGGCGCCTCCATCCCCATCTCGGCGATGTGGTCGGCGTAGTTGAGCGCGATCCCGAGGTACTTGCGCGGGATGGCCGGTGCCAGCAGGCGGATGTCGGCCAGCGGTAGGCGGGGTGCCCCGCCGGCGCGATCCTCGATCCCGCCTCGTCCGGCCTCGGCGAGAGCCGCCGCCGGTTCGGAAGGGAGGCCGGAGGCGCTCAGGTCGACGACCTCCTCGCCCTCGACGATCCCCAGCGCGGGGCCCTCCGGCTTGGCGAATCGACACAGCTTCACGCGCGCGACCCTAGTCGTTCAGCTCGTCGATCAGCTCCACCACTCGGCGCTCGATCTCGTCGCGGGTGGCGCGGACCTCATCGACCGGGCGGCCTTTCGGGTCATCGAGCTCCCAGTCGACGTAGCGCGTGCCGGGCACGTAGGGGCACTCGTCGCCGCAGCCCATCGTCACCACGACGTCCGCCCACTCGGCGTCGGCCCTCGTCAGCTTGCGCGGGACGCGGGCGACGAGGTCGATGCCGTGCTCGCGCATGACCTCGACCACCTCGGGGTGGACGCGCTCGCCCGGCGTCGTCCCGGCCGAGCGCGCCTCGTGATGACCCGCCGCCGCCCGTGTGAAGAGCGCCTCGCTCATCTGCGAGCGCCCGGCGTTGTGCAGGCAGACGAAGAGGACGCGGGCCATCAGCTCGCCTCCACCATATTTCAGCAGCAGGCGGCTGGCCTCGCGTCCGGATCGGCCGGGACGGCGACCCGCGCCGGCACCGAGAAGACCTCGCGCACCGCGTCGAGCGCCCCGGGCACGAGGCTGAAGTAGCTGTAGGTGCCACGCCCCTCGCGCTCGACCACGCCTGCCTCGACGAGCTGCTTGAGGTGGTGGCTGACCGTCCCCTGCGAGAGGCCGAGCAGGGGCTGCACCTCGCAGACGCAGACCGGCTCGCCGCCCGCTCGCAGCAGCAGGTTGACGATCCGCAGCCGGTGCCGGTCGGCGAGCGCCTTCAGCACCCGCTCGAGCTCGACCGATCGATCCTCGGACAGAGACGACCCCGCAAGGGGGGTGCAGCACTCGATCACGGGGAGCTCGGCCATCGATCTGCACACTAGCAAATTCATCGATAGATATCGATGAATGCGAGGTCGTCAGAGCCGTCCGCTTGCGCCACTACTTTGGATTCAGATGGAGCAGCAAGCTCTCACCGAGACGCTCATCGCGACCCGGGTGCCGCTGGGTGACCTCGAGGACGGGCAGCGGGTCGGCGGCGTCTACGCGGTCCGCGAGCGGGAGCTGCGGCGCAAGCGCAACGGCGAGCCATGGCTGCGCCTCAGCCTCGGCGACGCCAGCGGCAGCTGCGAGGCGGTCTCCTGGGAGGACGCCGAGGAGCTCTACGCGATCGCCGCTCCCGGCACCCCCGTCCACGTCAGCGGCCTCTTCGAGGTCAGCGAGCGCTGGGGGTCGAAGATCAAGCTGAGCGGCCTCCGCGAGGCCGCCGACGGCGAGTACGCCGCCGAGGACCTCGCGGTCGAGTCGGAGGTCTCCTTCGAGCGCCTCGAGAGCGACCTGCGCGAGCTGCTGGCGACCGTGCAGGACCAGCAGCTTCGCTACCTCCTCGACCGCTTCTTCGGCGAGGAGTCGGAGATCTGGGCCCGCTTCCGCGACGCTCCGGCGGCGAAGGTCTACCACCAGGCCTATCGTCACGGCCTGCTCGAGCACACGGTCTCCGTCGCCCAGGCGGTCAGCGCCGCCGCCGCCTTCTTCCCCGGCATCGACCGCGACGTCGCCGTCACCGGAGCCCTCCTTCACGACATCGGCAAGACCGAGGCCTACAACGACGATCCGCTGGCGATCGACCTCACCGACGCCGGCCGCCTCCAGGGCGAGATCCCGCTCGGCTACTACAAGGTGCGCCGCCAGATCGAGGAGATCCCCGGCTTCGACCCCGGCCTCGCCCAGGCCGTGCTGCACATCATCCTCGCCCACCACGGCTCGCTCGAGCACGGCTCGCCGGTCGTCCCGGCCACCCGCGAGGCCGTTCTCGTCCACATGATCGACAACCTCGGAGGCCGCCTCGGCAGCTTCGACCGCCTCGAGCGCCAGCTGCCCGCCGGCGAGTCATGGTCGAGCTTCGACCGGGCGTTGTCGGGCTCGGCCTACTTCGGCCAGCGCGCCGCTGCTGCCTGACGTTGTCAGGCAAGGACGCAGGGAGCGTGGCGTGCTCTGCACGCGAGCGACCGAGGACGCCGCATGGCGACGTCAGGCAGCAGCGGAGGCGCCTGACCCCGAACGTAGACTCCGCCGCTCGATGACTTCGCCGAAGTCAGAGCAGGGTTCCGGCGCGCGTCCGGCGGTCGACCCGATCGGCGCCCTGGGCTCGTTCGCCGGCCGCCTCGGCGCCTGGGCCGGCCGGGTGGGCGAGGCGCGGGTCGCATACGCCGTGCTCGCGATCGCCTTCGCGGCCGCCGCCGTGCTGATCCTCGTCTGGGGCCGCGGGCAGACCTTCATCAACGACGAGTGGAGCTACCTCGTCAACTACCGAAGCTGGTCCTTCGAGTCGCTGGTCACGCCGCAGAACGGGCACCTGCTGCTCGTCCCGCTGCTGGTCTACAAGTCGCTGTTCGCGACGGTCGGGGCGGACTCCCACGTTCCCTACCAGGTGACGACGATCGTCCTGCACTTCACGGTCGCGACGCTCTTCTTCTCCCTGGTTCGCACCCGCCTGCCGCTCGCGGTGGCGACGGGGCTGACCGTCCTCGTCATCTTCTTCGGCGCCGGCTGGGACACGATCATGGGCGCCTACGAGATCCCCAACCTGACGGGGATGGCGGCGGGCCTGGGCATGCTGCTGGCCCTGGAGCGCCGCTCGCGCGGGGGGGACATCGCGGCCTGCGTCCTGCTGGCCGTCTCGCTGGCCTCCTTCAGCGTCGGCATCGCCTTCGCCCTCGGGGCGCTGTTCGCGATCTGGCTGGGAGGAAGGGCCGAGTGGAGGCGTGCCTGGGTCGTGCTCGCCCCGGCCGCCCTCTACGCGATCTGGTTCCTCTGGGCGCGCAAGTTCGGCCAGTCCCAGGTGACGGCGGAAGCGGTCAGCAGCCTGTTCAGCGGGGCGGCCGCGCAGCTCGCCGCGATCTGCGCGGCGGTCACCGGCCTCTTCCGCGTGCCCGGCAGCGCCGGCCTGCCGGAACTGATCCAGATCCGG
>DASUIY010000357.1:0-23786 GCA_036279555.1 Solirubrobacterales bacterium
GTGACGGTAGGGGCCCTCGACGACAAGTCGCTGGGTTGGGTCCCATGGCGCCAGCGTGCCCTTGCCGATCCGGGCGAACAGCCGCACGGTCCAGAGCCAGAGCGCGAACCCGGCGCCGATCAGGGCGAGCCCGAGGAGAACGGGCAGGGCCGCAGCGAGCCCCTGGAGGCCCCAGCCGACCTCGGAGCCGGAGGCAGCAAGGAGCGCGGCCGGCACCAGCAGAGTCACCACTCCGGGAAGCAGCGCTATGGCCCGGGCCTGGCGCCAGGCGCTCATAGGGGAACCTCCCCTTGTTCCTTCTGAGGTCCAGATGTAGAGGCCGGCCGGGTCGCCACCCCGGCGTCGCGCAACGCGCCGATCACCGTGTCCGGGGTGGGCCGTACACGGTAGTTGTCGGTCTCATCGGCGTAGACGACGCGCCCTTCGGCATCGGTGACGACCAGCGTCGGCAGGACCGTGTCGTCCTCGTAGCCGACCATTCCGGCTGGGGTCCCGTTCTCATTCAGGATTCCCAGGCGCCGCGCCGCGACGAGACCGTCGTCGCGCAGGTAGCGGAAGGCCACGTCGTGGCGGGCGGCGAGGGCGCGGGTGTGCCGGTCGTCCTGGGGGCTGACAAGGACGACCTGTGCGCCCAGGGCCTCGATCTCGCGCCACTGGGCGGCGATCTCACCGACCTGCGCCATGCAGAGCGGGCACCAGTTGCCGCGATAGAAGAGGAACGCCGTGGGCTGCCCGCGCAGCTCCGCCGCCGCGATCGGCCCTCGCCCGTGCTCGACGAACGGAAGGTCGCCGGGAAGCGTCGATCCCACCTCGAGCGCCGGGGAGTCGGTGCGCCCGAAGCGCGAGTACCAGCGGGTGTAGGCGATCCAGGCCAGGCTCTCGCCGCCGGCAAGTGCGACCGCAAGCCGGTGGCGCCGCGCGAGCCGCCAGGCCGCGAGGGCTCCGATCGCGCTCGCGGCCTGCAGGCCGGGGAGGTCCGGGTTGCTCCGCGCCGCCGGTCTGAGGAAGCCGTTGGCGAAGTAGGCGCCCGGGAGGGCGTGGACGGCGGCGATCAGCGCCCATCCCAGGCGCTCCTCCCGAGGAGCCCGGATCGCCCGCCGGGCCGCGTCCGCGGCGAGCAGCGGGGGCACCGAGGAGAACAGCGAGACAAAGGCCTGCTTGGCGGTTCGGGGCAAGACGACTCGCGGCATCTGGCCGGCAAGTATGGCGGCGGAGATTCCGCGCTGTCGCTTACATGCGGAAGCGATTGCTAGCCGAATACACGGCTGCGGCGCTGAGGCTAACGGCGAGGGCGTTCCAGGTCGGCCCAGAACCCTGGGCCGGTCACCGGCACATCCGAGCGGCCGGGGAGGTCGACGGTCAGGTTCCCCGTCCAGCGGTTGGCGCCACGGGCATTTCTGTGGAAGCTTCCATGGCCCGCGAAGGGGGCGGGCGGCCTCACCGTCGCGCTGCGCAGACGCCGGTCATAGCGCAGAGCGCCGGCGCTTGCCCAGGTCCAGGTCGACCGGTAGATCTCCATCTCACCCCGGTGTTCATCGACTTCAACGCCCACCCCGGTCCTGGCACCCGGCCTCCTCTGAATCGCGTCGAACTCGAGCCTGTACTGCTCGGGACGGCGCTTCTCCACATCGAGGCGAGCCCCCGGCAGGCTCTTACGCGGGGGCCTTCCACCCTCATCCGCGCTGCCGCAGAAGGTCGGGTACTCAAGTGGCACGCTGGTGGCGCTCACGTCGGCGAACCCCTCCTCGCCGTGGAACTCGATGGTCCCCTCATAGCGTTCGGCCTCGACCTGCTTTGTGCCCCCCGGCTTACAGCCCCACCGCACCGTCTTCGTCCGCCCGGTCGGCACCCGAGTCACCGAGATCCTTCCCAGCTTGCCGAGGTCCGCGTCAATCGCCATGCGCGACACCGTCGCGGGTGCCGTATAGAACACCGTGTTCCTACCGCGCACCAAAATAAGGAAGACCCATCCTTCGTCTCCTTCGGGCGACGCCCCCGCCACCGCGGAGAAGCCGTAGCCGTTGCTCGCCTGCAGCCCGAATCCAGTAGACGACGGCGCCTGGTCTCCCTCGCCTTGAACGGCGCCTGGCAGCAGCAGGGTCAGCGCCAACGCAAGCATCACCCCCACCCCGCTCAGTGAGCTTCGCGTCACTCGGCAACCCTACCGGCACTGCCGCACGTACAAGGCCTGCCATTTGTGATTGCAGCGGCCGATTCTCTCTCTGAGTACCGCTCTGCGACGCATGCACTAGGCTCGATTGGGCGGCTACACGAGGAAGGGTGACTCGATGGCGACGACAGCACTTGGCGGCGGCGCGGATAGGTCGGTCGCGGACGAGCTCCGCAGGCTCGGTGTGAAAGGTGTCCTCGTGCAGATGGCCGAGCGCGGCCAGCTCCTCGCCGTGAAGTGCGAGATGCCGCAGTGCTACCACCACAAGGGGCGCGGCGAGTTCGATCAGGTCACGACCCCACGCACCAAGTGGGCCCCCTCGCCCGACCACTACCCGATCCTCAAGTCGGCCGGCGGGCACCTCCGCCCCGAGAACGTTCGACTTGCCCACATCTATTGCAACAAGCGGGACTATGGATGGCGGAAGCAGATCGGGACGCTGCTCGCGAAAGGCAAGTCCCTCGCCGAGATCGCCGAGGTCCTGAACAGGAAGGGTGTCCTCCCGGCCCACGGTACGAACCGATGGACGGCCGCGATGGTGCGCAAGGCCTACGTGTCCTAGGCCGGCCGTAGAAAACACTGCTGTTTTCGCAGTGAAGCAGCCTCTCAGCGCAGCAGCTCGATGTCGCTGATCTCGACCTGGTAGCGCCCGGCCTGGTCGCGGGCTTCGGAGGCCTTGTTGAACCAGAGCAGGAAGTAGCGTGAGGGCTGCGGGACGGTGAGGTCGATCTCCTCGACCGAGGAGGCATCGATCGCGATGCCGACCGGTTCGCCCCATTCGGATACTTCGCCCGGCGGTCCGCTCGCGGCGGCGAAGACCTGGGCGTCCCAGCCGGGGGTCGGGGTGCGGACGATCATCTTGGTCGGCCTGGCCGGCGAGCTCGCCGTCACGTAGACGCCGACTCCCGCGTTTGGGCCGGTCTTGGTCCCGGCGAAGTCGTCGGAGTCGTAGTGCTCGGTTTCCCACGCCGTCCCGGTCGGGTCGCCGTCGACGACGAGGCCGATCTTGCTGCCGATCTCTTCTTCGTCGCCCTGAGGGTCGTAGTCGATCGCCGAGGCGAGCGCGACCGGGCTGCCCTTGCCCTTGTTGGCGCCACCGCCGCCGGCACCGTCTGAGATCAGCTTCACCGCGCCCAGGGCGCCGCCCGCCACCACCAGGACCAGGGCGATCGTCGCCCAGCTCCAGCGCCCGCGCCCGGAGAGCTTCCGCTTCGGCGGCGGGACCGCGTCTAGAACGCTGGTCGCCTCACCGGTGGTCGACCCGGCCCGCGCCGCCTCCACCTCCAGCGCGGTCGAGAGGTCGTCGATCATCTCGCCGACGTGCTGGTAGCGCTGGCTCGGGTCCTTGGCGGTCGAACGCTCGACCACGAGCGCCACGGCGGCGGAGACCTCCGGCCTGCGCCGCTGCACGTCGGGCAGCTCCTCGTTGACGTGCTTCATCGCCACGCCGACCTGGCTCTCCGCCTGGAAGGGGACCTGCCCCACCAGCATCTCGTAGAGGACCACGCCGAGCGAGTAGACGTCGGAGCGGGGGTCGACCTTGCGCCCCATCGCCTGCTCGGGTGCGACGTAGTCGGTCGTGCCCAGCACCCGGCCGGTCGCGGTCATCCCGTCCTGCTCGAGCTGGCGCGAGATGCCGAAGTCGGTCAGCTTCGCCCGTCCCTCGGCGTCGATCAGGACGTTCTGGGGCTTGATGTCGCGGTGGACCATGTTGCGCGCGTGCGCGACCGAGAGGCCCCGCGCCACCTCGATCGCGTAGGCGATCGCCTCCTGCGGCGGGAGGGCGCCGTCCCGGGCTATCCGCTGCTTCAGCGTTTCTCCCTCGACGTACTCGAAGACGATGTAGGGATGACCGCCGTCCTCGCCGGCGTCGATCACCGAGACCACGTTGGGATGGGAGAGCTTGGCGACCGAGCGTGCCTCCTGCCGGAAGCGCTCCAGCTGGTCGGCCTGCTCGGACATCTCGCGGTGCATGACCTTGACCGCGACCGAGCGGTCGAGCGTCTGGTCGCTCGCCAGGTAGACGGTCGACATGCCGCCGCTACCCAGCTTCGCCTCCAGCCGGTAGCGACCGGAGAGCACGGTCCCGATCATCGCGCTTGAAGGGCGGGCTTCCATCTAGGCGCGCATATTGTCGGTCACGGGCCTGTCTTGGTTTCGCCCTCGCTCTGGCGGTGCCTCCCCGTGGGAGAAGACATTCGGCTGAATACCGCAGCTTCGATTGAACCGGCGACCCTGATCAGTGGCATACGATTCGCGGATGGGGAAGGCAATCCGGGCACCCTGGGCCGCGATCGCCGATCTTTTCAACGGGGGTGTCTCAAAGCGCTTTGCATTTTTCGCGATCGCGCTCGGCCTGGTGATTCTCGCGGCTATCTGGTTCGTCTTCGACGTTTTGCCCGATCTCGCCGTCGATGGCGGCCGGCTGACAGACAACGAGCGGCTGCAACGCGAGAACGACGTGAGGACAACCGGCCTGCAGGCCCTCGCGGGTGCCGTCCTCGCCATCGGCGGCGCTTTCACCGCATACAGCGTGCTGAGCACCCGGGAGGGCCAGCTCGACGAACGGTTCGCCCGCTCGTTGGAGCTGATGGCCAGCAAGGATGCCCACGTCGTCAGCGGAGCCATCTTCTCGCTCGAGCGAATCGCGGTGCAGTCGAGGTTCGACCGGCCCGCGGTCGTCGACGTCCTCTCCGGGTTCGTTCGGGCCGGCGCCCCGCGGAGCCTCGAAGGCAAAGAAGCGCCTCCCGAGGTGACGACTGCGCTTCGTGTCCTGATCAGGATCAACGAGCTCTGGCGAAGCCCAAGGCTCGACCTGCGGGAGACCGGGTGGAAGGACCTCTCGCTGCCATCCATCAACCTCAGCGAAGCGCTGCTGTGGGGAAGCGTCTTCGACGGCGCGATCATCGTCGGGTCGAAGTTCAGGGGGGCAAACCTGCTGGAGGCAAGCTTCGAGCGGGCCAACCTGATCGAGAGCGATTTTTCCAGGGCAAAGCTGAGCGGCGCTGATCTCTCGCGAGCGTCGCTGCTTGGAGTGAAGATGACGAGAGCGGACCTCAGTAGGGCGAAGCTCAATGGGGCATCGCTGGTAGGGACCAAGCTCAATGGGGCCGACCTGGAGATCGCCAACCTTTCCGGAGCCGATCTCAGGGCCTCATCTCTTCATCGGGCAGCTTCCCTGAAGTACGCCGAGTACACAGCTGAGACGCAGTTCCCCGAAGGCTTCGACCCCGAGGAGCACGGCATGGTCCTCGCGAAGACGCCGCCGGCCAGCCCCCGCGAGGCCGAGGGCTAGCGGGTAACGCCCGGTGTCGCGCTCGCCCTGCCGATGCGCTTCGCCGCCGGGTAGTGGGCTTGGAGCAGCGTCAAGGCTGCCTCTTCGTCCGCGGCCGCGACGATGCAGCAGAAGCCGCAGCCCATGTTGAAGACGTCGTGCATCTCCTCGCCGGAGGTGCCGGAGCGCTCGGCGATCAGCTCGAAGACCGGCGGGACCGGGAGCGGGGCGTCGATCTCGTAGCCGACGTCGGCTGCGAGGCGGAGCAGGTTGCCGAGCCCGCCCGAGGTGATGTGGGCGAGGCCGCGCACATGGACCTCGGAGCGCAGCAGCTCGAGGACCGGCTTGACGTAGATCTCGGTCGGCTCGAGCAGCACCTCGCCCAGCGGCCGGCCGAGGCGCCCTTCGGGGTCCTCGTCGAGGGGCAGCCCGTCGAGGGCCGCGCGGGCGAGCGTGTAGCCGTTCGAGTGCAGGCCGGAGGAGGAGAGGCCGATCACCGGGTCGCCGGGCCGCACCGCCGCGCCGTCGACGATCCCGCCCAGCGCCACGGTGCCGAAGCAGGCACCGGCGACGTCGAAGCCGCGCACCATGTCCCCGAGCTGCGCCAGCTCGCCGCCGGGGATCTCGATGCCCGCCAGCTCGGCGCCGCGTGCGAGCCCGATGCCGATCTGCTCGCAGACGGCGGGGTCGGCTCGCTCGATCGCGATGTAGTCGAGCATCGCCAGCGGCTCGGCACCGACGCAGATCACGTCGTTGACGTTCATCGCCACGCAGTCGATCCCGACGGTGTCGAAGCGGCCCAGCTGCTCGGCGACCAGCAGCTTCGTGCCGACCCCGTCGGTGGAGAGCGCGATCCCGGTGCGCTCGTCGATCCGGATCACGCTCGCGTAGTGCCCGGGCAGCGGCACCCCGCGCGAGGGCCGCCCGAGATCGATCGCGCCCAGGGCGCGCACCAGCCCGGCGACGGCGGCGTCCGCGGCCCCCTGGTCGACCCCCGCCTTCGCGTACGCGTCGCCGCTCATGCAGCGATTCTTTCAGCCCGGCCTGCCGCTCAGCTGCCCTGGGGCGCGTAGCGGTTGTGGAGCATCAGGTCGTTGCCGTCGGGATCGGTGAAGAAGGCCATGTGGCAGACCCCGGTATCCATGATCTCCCCGGCGAACTCCACCCCCTTGGCCTCGAGCTCCGCCCGCGCCGCAGCGACGTCGTCCACGTGCAGCGCGGGATGCGCGTTCTTCTGCGGCGCGAAGTCCATCCCGAACTTCTCCGGCTCCCAGATGCCGAAGCACGTCTCGCCGGCCCAGAACTCGAATCGCGAGTTCGAGTCCGGGCGCAAGCCGAGCGTCTCGACGTAGAACCGCCGCGCTCGCTCGGCGTCTTGCGAGGGGATTCCTATGAAGTCTGTCTTGGCGATCATCGGTCCTCCTGTTTGTGACGCTGCTTCACGTGCCCAATTCTCTCAGCCTGTCGGCAAGGCCGGAAACTGGCTCGAACGTGTAGCTGCGCCCTTTGCGCCGCTGGGTCAACAGGCCCCGCTTGGCAAGTACGGTCAGGTCGGAGCGAGCTGTCTCATGGGTGACCCGGTGGCTCGCCGCGTGGCTGCGGAAGGAGTAGATCCCCTCGGGGTGACGCACGGCGTCGGTGAGCAATGCGAGCTGCCGATGGTTGAATCCATCCGCGTCCTGAAGCAGTCGCTCGACATCGCGAACCTCCGCGATCTTGCGCTGGATGTAGACGCCGTGCTCGCCGAGCGCTCGTTCGATCGCTTCCAGCTGGTGGATCAGGAAATAGGTCGTGTCGCCTTCGTCGGTCTCGGTCTCCAGGAAGGCCCGCGCGTACTTCGCTGGGGCTTTGCGGATGATCGGCGAGATCGGCAGGTACTCAATTAGCCAGTAGCCACGTTGCTGCATCAACCAGGAGAAGAGAATCCTGGCGGTCCGGCCATTGCCATCCTCAAAGGGATGGTCGTAAGCGAGCCAGAAGTGAAGAAGGACGGCACGGAGCACCGGGTGGATGAACCGCTCGCCATCGTCGCTCTCGTTCGCAAAGGCGCACATTTGCCGCATCCGCTCGGGCAGTTCCTCCGCGGGAGGCGGCCTATGGACCGGCTGCTCGTCATCGTCGCGGTCAAACACCGCGACTCGCTTCTCGTCGGGACGCTGAAGGCGTCCGGCGGCGGAGGGGTCGTCAAGAGTTCCCTCGGTGACGATCCGATGCAGCTCGAGGACCGAATCGACGGTGAGTGATCCACCCATTTCCTCGCGTATGAACTGGAGTGCGCGGTAGTTGTTGGCGATCATCCTCTCGCTGCGGTTCCTCGGCTCACGACCCGTTCGCAGCATCTCCTTGGCCACCCGGCGGGAGGTCGTGGCACCCTCCAGTTGGCTGGACCGGATCGCCTCCTCCATCAGTGAGTTGACCAGGAATCGCTGTCCGGCTTGCCTTTCAGAGGTGACCACCTCATCCATCGCCACCTCTCCGCTTGCTCGCTGATCGATGTGATGGAGACGCCTGAGCACGAGATCGGGGAGGCCGTAGCGAAACACCGTGCCGTCTGTGCCGTGCAGCGGGAGAAACCTCGCTTCCGAGATTCTGTGCGTCTTGATCCCGAGCCACCACTCCTCCACCGTCAGCCCATCCGGGGGTTCAAGGTGCCGCAACTTGTCCCAATGGAGGTAGCTGTCGCTTGGGCCACCCGCGCGCACAGCATGCATTGCTCGAGAGAGAGCATCGCCGCCGAGTTTGGTCAGAAGATCAGGGTAAGCAGGGGGTTTAGCTACGAACACGCAACTCCAAATCAACTCCAAGTTGATCCAAATTTTGGATTTTGGAAGAGTCTAACCGCAACTCCAAATCAACTCCAAGTTGATCCAAATTTTGGATTTAGCGGCGGTGGAGCTTGGTAAGCACGATGCCTGCGAGCCCCACCCGGTAAGCCGCATAAGGCCACAGCGCCCGGTCGCGCTCGACCAGCTTGATCAGGCGCTGGGAGGCGAGGGTGGAGGCGAAGGAGGCGGCGACGCCGACCGCCATCGACCGGCGCAGCGCGGGCGAGGCGCCGCGGCGGCTGAGGCGGATGCCCTTCAGCAGGGTGGCGCCGACGATGATCGGCAGCGCGATCGTGCGCGAGAGCAGGTTCGCCTGATCCCGGGAGAAGCGCCGCCAGCGCGCGGCGGCCAGGGTGATCCCGTTCCGCGAGATCCCGGGCGCCAGCGCTCCGGCTTGAGCGATGCCGAGGGCGAGCCCGTCGGCGGCCCTGGCCTCTCCGCGCCCCCGCAGTTGCGGCCGCGTGTCGGCGACCAGCATCGCCGCGGCGCCGGCAAGCAGGCCGACCGCCGTCGCCCGCGGGCCGCCGAGGTGCTGCTCGATCGACCGCTCCAGCTTGTAGCCGACGGCAGCCGCCGGCAGGAAGGAGAGGGCGAGGACGGTGGCGCCGCGCAGGTCGAAGGCGCGCAGCTCTTCCGCGATCAGCTCGCGTTGCCCGATCAGCAGCGCCGCCGCCGCCCCTGCGTGCAGGGCCACCTCGAAGCTCTTGCGCACCTCCGGGTCGATCTCCTCCCAGTCCCAGCCGGCGAGCCAGGGGACGAGGACGATGTGGGCCGAGCTGGAGACCGGCAGCAGCTCGGTCGGGCCCTGGACGACGCCGAGCGCGATCGCGCGACGGGCGGGGATGCCGCCCTCGGTACCTGGGTTCAAGCCCCGCCCGTGCCGGTCGGCTCGGGAGTGGGCTGGGCCTCGCTCTTACCACCCACCTCGGCAGCTCCTCCGCCCCCGCCCCGCCGCTTGATCAAGAGGTAGGCGACGAGGGCGATCGCAGCGGCCAGCACCGCGTAGTCGAGGTAGTGCAGATGGTCCCGCCACTCCTCCCAGTTGTTGCCGACGCTCTCGCCGATCAGGCTCAGCATCAAGACCCAGGGGATGCAGCCGAGCAGGGTGAGCACGGTGAAGCGCCAGAAGGGCATCTTCGCCACCCCGGCAGGCAGCGAGATGAAGGTGCGGATGATCGGCAGCATGCGCGAGAAGAAGACGGTCGCGTCGCCGTAGCGCGCGAACCAGTCGTCCGCCCATTTCAGGTACTTGGGCGGCAGGTGGATCAGCTTGTTCTTCTCGAGCAGGTCGATGCGGCCGTAATAGCCGACGGCGTAGGCGGCCCAGGAGCCGACGAGATTGCCGAGCACGCCGGCGGCGACGACCCCGAACATGGTCAGCTCGCCGGCGGCGACGCTGGAGCCGGCGAAGAGCATGATCGCCTCGCTCGGCACCGGCAGGCAGGCCGACTCGAGCGCCATCAGGATGAAGACCGCCGGCAGCCCCGTGGAGCTGATGAAGTCGGTCCCCGCGTTGACGATCGGGTCGAGGAAGAAGTCTGTGACGCTGGCGAGCAGGAGCATGCGGGAAGCGGGGATTGTAGGGACGCGACCGAACAGCAACTAAACTCGCCTGGTTCCATGCGTCGGTTGAACCACCCCGTCTACCGCAACCGGGTCCTCCAGTTGGTTGCCGACGGCGCCCTCGTCGCGCTGGCCTTCTACCTGGCCTTCCGCCTGCGCTTCCTCGACGACCCGCAGGGCCTGCCCGACCGCTACTGGACGCTGTTCCTGCAGGCCGTCGGCTTCGTCGTCGCCGGCAAGCTCGTCGTCTTCGCCGCCTTCGGGCTCTACCAGAAGTGGTGGCGCTACGTCAGCGGCCGCGACTTCCTCTTGATCGTCCGCGCGGTCGCCGTCTCCAGCGCGATCCTCGTCGTCGCCTTCACGGTGATCCAGCCCTTCGCCCACAGCCTGCCGCGCTCGGTCGCGGTGATGGACTTCCTGCTGACGCTGATGCTGATCACCGGGGCGCGGCTGGCGGTGCGGCTGATCGTCGAGCGACCCTCGCGCTCCGGCCGCCTCCCCAAGCACGAGGTGCTGGTGGTCGGCGCCGGGTCGGGCGGGCAGATGGTCGTGCGCGAGCTGCAGCTCAACCCCGACCTGGGCGCCACCGCGATCGGCTTCGTCGACGACGACCCGCGCAAGCGGGGCATGCGGATGCTCGGCCTCAAGGTGCTGGGCTCGACCAAGAAGATCGCGGCGATCCTCGACGAGACCCAGCCCGACGAGGTCGTGATCGCGATCCCCTCCGCGCCGGGGACGCTCCGCGCCAAGGTCGTCGCCGCCTGCCGCGAGCGCGAGATCCGCGTGCGCACGCTGCCGACGGTCTTCGAGCTGCTGCGTGGCGGCGTCCAGCTAAACAAGCAGCTGCGCGACGTCCAGGTCGAGGACGTGCTCGGCCGCGACCCGGTCGTCTTCGAGCTCGACCGCGTCGGCGCCTACCTGCGCGACCGCATCGTCCTCGTCACCGGCGCCGGCGGCTCGATCGGCTCCGAGCTCTGCCGCCAGATCGCCCGCGTCGGGCCGCGGCTGCTGGTGATGCTCGACCATGCCGAGGACAACCTCTTCGAGATCGACCGCGAGATGGTCGAGGAGCGCCACTTCACCAGCGTCGAGTCGGTGCTCGCCGACTGCAAGGAGCCGCACCGGATGCTGGAGACGATGCAGCGTTTCAAACCCAGCGTCGTCTTCCACGCCGCCGCCTACAAGCACGTGCCGCTGATGGAGGCCAACCCCCTGGAGGCCGTCCGCAACAACGCGATCGCGACCCGGATCACCGCCGAGGCCGCCGCCGCCTCCGACGTCGAGCGCTTCGTCCTGGTCTCGACCGACAAGGCGGTCAACCCGAAGACCGTGATGGGCGCTTCCAAGGCGATGGCCGAGTGGATCGTCGAGTCGGCCGGCCGCAAGCACCCCGGCACCCGCTTCGCCAGCGTCCGCTTCGGCAACGTGCTCGCCTCATCGGGCAGCGTCGTGCCGATCTTCCGCAGCCAGATCGAGCGCGGCGGGCCGGTGACGGTCACCCACCCGGAGATGACCCGCTACTTCATGACGATCCCCGAGGCCGTGCAGCTCGTCATCCGCGCCGGCGACATCGGCGCCGGCAAGGGCGAGGTCTTCGTCCTCGACATGGGCGAGCCGGTGCGGATCGTCGACCTCGCCCACAACATGATCCGGCTCGCCGGCTATGAGCCGGAAGCCGACATCGCGGTCGAGTTCACCAAGCCCCGCCCCGGGGAGAAGCTGCACGAGGAACTGTTCGGCGTGGCCGAGAGCGGTCAGCCGACCGCGGCGAAGCGGATCCGCCGCGCCGTGCGGGAAACGCCCCTGGACGCCGACTGGGTCGAAACGACGCTCAACTCGCTCGAGGACCTGGTGCTGGCCGGTGACGAGGTTAACCTGGCGCAGCGAGTCGTCGAGATGATCACCGCACCGGGCGGGGACGCGGCGGCGGTCGCCTACGACGAGTAGCCTCTCGCCCCCACTTGGAGCTGATCGAACAAATCGGCGCCTTCGCTGGCCTAGCCGCCTTTCTAGGCCTCGCCGTGCTGGCAATGCTCGCCTTCTCCCAGGGGCGCGATCTGCGCCGCCTGCGCGAGTGGGCCGGCTCTGCGCCCGAGCGCGACAGCGAGCGCAAGGAGACGACCTCGGCGGTCGCGGCGAAGCGAGCCGAGGAGCTGCGCGCGCTGGAGGAGGCGCGCACGGCGGAGCAGGCGGCGGTGACGGAGCGGGAACAGCGCCGGAAGCGCCGCGAGGCCGGGCTGCCGGAGCAGACCCGCAGCGAGCGGCTGCGGGGAGCGTTGTCGGCCTTTGGCGCTCATCTCGCCGAACCACGCTACCTCGCGGTCGCCTTCGTCGTCTTGGTCGCCGTCGCCGCCGGAGCCGTCTACCTGGTGACGCAGGGCTCCGACGACGCCGGCGGCAAGGGCGGGCAGGGCAAGGCAGCGGCGCGGATGAAGCCGGCCGAAATCGAGGTGACCGTGCTGAACGGGACCGCCGTCGCCGGCCTCGCCGCCACCTACGGCGACAAGGTCGAGCGCAAGGGCTTCCAGCTCGGCGCGGTGACCAACAGCGCCACCAGCTTCGCCGACAGCGTCGTCATGTTCGAACGGGGCCACGCTCCGGAGGCGCGCCGGGTCGCGGCGGCCCTGGGGATATCGGACGTGCGGTTGATGACCGCCGACGTCGCCGCCGTCTCCGGCGGCGCCCCGGTCTCGGTGGTCGTCGGCGAGGACAATGCGGCGACCGAAGAATGATGTCTGGGCCGCGCTGGTCTTCGCGTTCCTAGTCCTCGCCACGGTCGCCGCCTTCGCCTGGTCCCAGCGCCTGAAGCGCGACCCGCTGGTGCTGGACAAGGTCTCCTTCGTTGCCGTCCCACGAGTGGCCCCAGAGCCGGGAGAAGCCCGGGAGGTCGTCCGGCCCTTCACTCCCAACGACGATTGCCGCTTCGACCGGGAGCGGATTCGCTTTCGGGTCACCCAGACCGACCATGCCACGGTCCAGGTGGTCAAGCCCGGCGGCAAGCTCGTGGTCACGCTCGCTCGCGACCGTTTCCTCAAGCGCTACAAGTTCCACACCTTCTACTGGGACGGCCGCGAACGCAACGACGGCATCGCGCCCCCGGGCCGCTACAAGCTGAGGGTCAAGCTGCTCGGCCAGGACCGCGTGCTGGTGCCGCCGGGCGCGATGCGCCTTCACCGGGCCGAGCGGCGGCCGGTGGGGCCGTGCCTCGAGGGGAGCAGAGGTTGAGCGAGCTCCTCGCCAGCGTCGGCGTCCTGGCCGCCGCCGGAGCGGCAGCGGGCGCGATCCTGTTGCCGCCAGGCCGCACCCGCGCGGCCATGATGCTCGTCGCCCTAGCCCTTTTCCCGGTCCTGATCCTCGGCGACCAGTGGCACTCCCGAGCGATCGCCGACCTGCGCGACAGCACCGGCCGCATGGTCGCGCTCGGAGCACTGGCCCTGGCCGCCTCCGCAGCTTTGGCATTCGCCTTTCGCCGCTGGCCGATGCTGCTTCCCCTTGCCATCGTTGCCGCTCTCCCTTTCCGCGTGCCCCTTCAAGCCGGCGGGGACACCGCCAACCTGCTCGTGCCGCTGTACCTCGTCATCGCGGGCGGTGTGCTGGCCTCGGCGGTGAGGGACTGGCGCGGCAGGCCGGCGGGTCCTGTCGCTGCAGGGGACCCACCGCCCCCTGCGGTAGCTAAAGCTTCCTCGAGGGCGGTCCCCCCTACAGCGCCACCCGCCGGACGGGCGCTGGTCTGGCTGCCGAGGATTCTCGCCGCAGTGGTGGGGCTGTACGCGGTGGGGGTGCTGTATTCCGAGGACTTCTCGAAAGGGCTGCAGGACGTGTGCTTCTTCTTCGTGCCGTTCTCGCTGGTGTACGGATTGCTCCGCGATGTCAGCTGGGACCGGAAGCTTTTGGTCCTCGTGCTGTGGGTGGTTGCCCTGGAGGCTGTTGCGTTCGTGGTCGTCGGTTCAGTCGAGTACCTGAGCAGAAGCCTGTTCTGGAACGACCAGGTGATCCGGTCCAACGAATTCCACACCTACTTCAGGGTCAACTCGGTGTTCTGGGACCCGAACATCTACGGGCGGTACCTGGCCTTGGTGGCCGTGCTGGCAATGTCGGCTCTGATGTGGGCCCGGGAGCGGCGAGATCTGGCGCTGCTGACGGCACTCGTTGCCATCGTCTGGATCGGGCTGTTCCCGACCTTTTCCCAGTCGAGCTTCGTCGCGCTGTTGGGGGGGCTTGCAGTCCTCGCGGCTTTGAAGTGGAGCCTTCGCTGGACGCTTGCGGCGGTTGCCGGCCTGGCTGTTCTCGGTGTTCTGGTGGTCTTGCTCGCCGGCGGCTCCTCCAAGCTCAGCCCCAATCGCATCAACATCGACACCTCCGGCCGCGCCAACCTGGTCTCCGGCGGCATCCACCTCTTCGCCCAGCGCCCGGTTTACGGTTACGGCTCCGGCAGCTTCCCCAAGGCCTACCGCCAGCACGTCAAGACGAAGGAGGTCCCCGTCTCGGTCTCCCACACGGAGCCCATCACGATCGCGGCGGAGCAGGGCCTGGCCGGCCTGCTCCTCTACGCAGCTCTAGTCCTGACAGCCCTGTGGACCATGGCCTCAGGCGTTCGCTCGTCGCTGTCCCGAATATCCGCATCTCGCGCGGGTGGCGCTGTAGGGGGAACCGCCCCCGAGGACGCTTTAGCGACCGCAGGGGGTGGTGGGTCCCCTGCAGCGACAGGACCCGCGCGCCAGCTCGCAATAGCCCGAGCAGCGATCCTCGCAACCTTCACAGCCCTACTAGTCCACACGATGGCCTACGCAGGTTTCTACGAGGACCCGATCACGTGGGTGCTGCTGGCTATGGGCGTGTCGCTGGCAGCCGCGCAGCAACGTAGGGTCGAGCCGTGTCCGGATACCTCCGCCGCCTAGCGACGACAGGCGCCGCCTACACGGCGGCGAGCATCTTCTCGAAGCTGATCGCGGTCGCGCTGCTGCCGCTGTACACGCGCTACCTGACACCCGAGGACTACGGCGCCGCCGAGGTGATGTTCGCCGCCGTCGTCTCGGCCAGCATCGTCGTCCGCCTTGGCGTGATCGAGGCCCTGCTGCGCTTCTACTACAAGGACGACGAGAACCCCGCTCGCGTCCTCTCGACCTCCTTCGCGGCGCTCTTCTGGTTCTCCAGCGCCGCGGCGCTGATCGCCCTGCCCTTCGCCGGGCCGATCTCCGAAGCGCTGCTCCCCGAACCGGCCGGCCTCGACCCCCGCGAGGCAGCCGCCTGGCCGAGCGACGCTGCGAACCTGGCCCGGATCTCGATCGCCGGCCTCTGGGTGCTGACGCTGCACGAGTACCTGCTGACGATCTTCCGGCTCGAAGAGCGAGCTCGCGCCTTCTTCGTGACGACGATGCTGAACGTGGTGGCGGCAATCGGGCTGACGGTCGTCTTGGTCGTTGGCGCCGACGAGGGCGCTCGCGGCCTGCTGCTGGGAAGCTACGCCAGCGGCGCCGCCTTCGTGCTCGGGCTGATCGCCTACCACTGGCGTCGCCTCTCGCTCTGGGTCGACCGGGGGCTGCTGCGGCGGATGCTGCGCTTCGGCACCCCGACGATGCCGGCTGAGCTCTCCCTCTACGCACTCAACTTCGTCGACCGCATCATCATCGTCCGCACTCTCGGCCTCACCGAGGCCGGCCTCTACTCGCTCGCGGTCAAGTTCGCCCAGGCCGTCAACGTCCTCGTTCGCGGCTTCCAGCTCGCCTGGCCGCCGCTGGCTTACTCGATCCGCGACGACGACGACGCCCGCCGCGCCTACGCCGCGGTGGTCACCTGGTTCGTCGTGGGCGGCGCCTTCGTCGTCTCCGGCATGTGGCTGCTCTCGCGCTGGATCGTGCGCGCGCTGGCGGCGCCGGAGTTCTTCGGCGCCTACGAACCGATCGGCCTGATCGCCGCCGGGGTCACCCTCTACGCCCTCTACATGGTGCTCGTCGTGATCCTCGGCCGCACCGGCCGCACCGAGTTCAACTTCCCCGCGACGGCCGCCGCGCTCGTCGCCAACGTCGCTCTCAACCTCCTCCTCGTGCCGCCGCTCGGCATCGTCGGCGCCGGCATCGCCCTCGTCGCCTCCTACCTGGTCGTGGTGGCCCTGATGTACGGCTTCACCCAGCGACTCTTCCCGGTGCCCTACGAATGGGGCCGGCTCGCCCGGGTCGTCCTGGTCTCGGCGGGCCTGGTCGCAGCAGGAGAACTGTTGCTCCCGACCGACGGCCACGTCGGCCTCCTCACCCGCACCGCCCTTTGGCTCGCCTACCCGGTGGCCCTGCTGGCCACCGGGTTCTTCACGTCAAGCGAGCGCCGCTCGCTGGCGCACCTCCGTCATCCGCTCCGTCTTATTCGCCGCCTGCGCTCTTTCCGGCCCGCCCCCGTCGCGGTCGACGGCAGCATTCCGGAGGTGGCTGAGGCAGAGCTCCGAGACGAGGACTTTCGCCTGTAGGTGGCCGGTCCCGGGAGGGATGGAACGTCTTGTACTTTTTCGCCGGCCGCGCCTGAGCGCCAGCCCAACCCCGTTCCACCGAAAAAGTTAAGTGGAATCCCTCCCGGGACCGGCCTGCGCCACCGCCCGGTCCCGAATGCTTTCACCGCGTCCCGGCAGCAGCGCTTGGCACGCATGCGCCCAGTAGACGCGAGCCGGGTGGCCGGGGAGGACGGTGGCGACCATGGCACGAACCGCGTAAGACCAGGCCGTGAGGATGCGGACGGCAAGGGCTGCCAGGCCCCTATGGTGCTTGCGCATGTAGAGGTCGCGATTGCGGTGGAATTCGACGATGCGGGGGAGGCCCTTGGCGAGATCGGTCGAGAGCTGATCGTGGTGGACGGCTTCGGCGCCGGGGACGAAGAGGCTGTGCCAGCCGGCGTCGGCCAGGCGTCTGGCGAAGTCGCACTCGTCGTAGTAGACGAAGAAGGCGGGGTCCATGTAGCCGACCTCGCCCGCCGCCTCGCGGCGCACGAGCAGGGCGCTCGACTGCGCCCAGTCAACCCGGCGGGTGGTCCTGCCCCTGCTCTGCACGGTCAGCCACCGGTGCAGGAACAGTGCGCCGATGAGGGCGGTGCCGACGCCGGGGAAGCGCCAGGCGCAGGGCACCGGCGCCCCGCGGGAGTCGAGCAGCTGCGCACCCGCGGCCGCCGCACGTGGATCGGCCTCGAGCGCCGCAACCAGGGCCTGCGCCGCACCGGGGCGCAGCTCGGAGTCCTCGTTGAGCAGGAGGCAGTAGCGGCCGTTCGCCTCCCGCATCAGGGTCGAGTCGTTCTCGGCCTTGCCCGCCCGCCGCTCCAGCGCGATCAGCCGGACATCGCCGCCACGCTCCCGCACCGCCTCGGCCGAGCCGTCGCCGGAGGCGTTGTCGAGAACGAGGATCTCGTGCTCGACTCCGGCCGGGTGCGTGCGCTCGATCGACGCCAAGCACGCGAGCAGGTGCTCGCGGCCGTTCGTGTTCACGATGCAGTAGGAGAGCGTGGGCGCCACCGCGGTCACGATAATCGGCGTTCACTGCTCACCGAACACTGGACACCTAGCCGGGCATGAAGGTTCAGCTGGTCGACCCCTCGGCCTTCACGCCGCCGTACGATCGCGCCCTCGCCGCGGCACTCGCCCGCGCCGGCGCCGACGTCGAGCTGCTGACCAGCCGCTTCCTCTACGGCCCGGTGCCCGCTGCGGAGGGCTATCGGGTGCGCGAGTGCTTCTATCGCCGCACCTCGCCGCGCGGCCTCGACGCCCCCGGCCGCCGCGCCCTCAAGGCGGTGGAGCACCTGCCCGACATGCTGCGCCTGCGCCGCGCGCTCGACGCCGACGTCGTCCACTACCAGTGGCTGACGATGCCGGCTCTCGACGCGCACCTGCTGCCCTCGGCCCGCCCGCGCGTGCTCACCGCGCACTACGTGCTGCCGCCGCGGCCGAGCCGCCGCGACCAGGCGACGGCACGCCGGATGTTCGGACGCATGGACGCGGTCGTGGCCCACTCCGAGCACGGCGCAGCGCGGCTGCGAGACGAGGTCGGCCTGGACCCCGCCCGCGTCCGCGTCATCCCCCACGGCGCCTTCGACTATCTCACCCGGCTGCCGGAGGAGAAGCCGCTGGCTCCCGAGCTCCAGGGCGCCGAGGGCCCGGTGATCCTCTTCTTCGGCCTGCTGCGCCCCTACAAGGGGATCGACACGCTGCTCGAGTCCTTCCGTGAGGTCCGCGGCGCCGAGCTCTGGATCGTCGGCAACCCGCGCATGGACCCGGAGCCGCTGCAGCGGCTCGCCGCCGAGAGCCCAGGCCGCGTTCGCTTCCTCACCCGCTTCGTCGAGGACGCCGAGATCCCGGCGATCCTCCGCCGTGCCGACCTCGTCGTCCTCCCCTACCGCGACGCCGAGCACTCCGGCGTGCTCTACACCGGTCTGGCCTTCGGCAAGCCGATGGTGCTCAGCGCTGTCGGGGGCTTCCCCGAGGTGGCGGCAACCGGCGCCGCCCGGCTCGTCCGGCCCGAGGATCCCGCCGGGTTGGCGGAGGCTCTCAATGACCTCGTCGCCGATCCCGCCGCCCGCGCGCGCCTGGCGCGGTCCGCGAGCGAGGCCGCGGCCGGCCCCTACTCCTGGGACGCGGTCGCTGCCCAGACCCTCGCGCTGTACCGCGACCTCGCCTGACCCGTTCCGGTGCGCCTTATGGACCCCACGGGTGCATAAAGCGCACCGGAAGCAGATAATCGCCGGATGCTCGCCGCTCTCTTCTGGGTCTCCGCGGGGCTGATCCTCTACACGCACCTCGGCTACCCGCTCGCGCTGCGGGCGCTGATCGGCCTGCGCCGCCGGCCGACCCTCCAGCCCGGCACCTGGGAGGAGCTGCCGCGCGTCTCGCTGATCGTCGCCGCCTACGACGAGGAGGAGGTGATCGGGGCCAAGGTCGCCAACGCGCTGGCGCTCGAGTACCCGCGCGAGCGCCTGGAGCTGATCGTCGCCTCAGACGGCTCGAACGACGCGACGGCCGGGCGCGCCCGCGCAGCCGGCGCCGACCTGGTGCTCGAGCTGCCCCGCGGCGGCAAGATCGCCGCCCAGAACGCCGCCGCCGAGCGCGCCTCGGGCGAGATCCTCGCCTTCTCGGACGCGAACAGCGCCTGGGATCAGGACGCCCTGCGTCACCTGGTCGAGCCCTTCGCCGACCCGGCGATCGGCTACGCCTGCGGCCAGGTCAGGTTCCTCGACTCCGCCGGCGACAACCTCGAGGGCGCCTACTGGCGCTACGAGATGAAGGTGCGGGAGATGGAGTCCGCGCTCGCCGGGGTCACCGCCGGGAACGGCGCGATCTACGCCGTGCGGGCGAGCGCATACGTCCCGCTCGCCCCTTCCGGCAGCCACGACCTCTCGTTCCCCTTCCTGCTGGCGAAGAAGGGAAGGCGCTCCCTCTACGTCCCCTGGGCGCGTGCCGAGGAGAAGATGGTGCCGACCATGGAGGGCGAGTTCGCCCGCAAACGGCGGATGATGGCCGGGCTCTGGGACATCGTCGTCGGCGAGCGGATGATCTCCCCGCGCGGCTACTCCCCCCTCTACGCCTTCGAGCTCTTCTCGCACCGGCTGCTGCGCTACCTCACCCCCTTCCTGCACCTCCTCGCCTTCGCCACCAACCTCCTGCTGCTGGACCAGGGCTGGGTCTACGTCGTCGCCTACGGGGCCCAGCTGGCCGCGATCGCCGCCGCGATCCTGGGCGGCCAGTTCCGGCTCGCCCCCTTCCGGGCGGCCCGCTACTACGCGATGACCACGCTCTCGATCGCGGCAGGCCTTTGGGATCGCGTGCGTCAAGGGTCGCCTGCGGCGTGGGACAAGGCCCCGGGAACGCGCTAGCGATGCCCCGCGTCGTCGACATCCTCATCGCGACCTTCGCCCTGTTGCTGTTCTCGCCCGTTCTGCTCATCGCCGCGATCGCGATCAAGCTCGGCAGCCGCGGCCCGGTCGTCTACCGCCAGCGCCGAGTCGGGCTCGGCGGCCGCGAGTTCGAGATGCTGAAGCTGTGCACGATGGTCGAGGGCTCCGACCCGGTTGGGGTGGGAACCGTCGTCACCCGCGAGGATCCCCGCGTCACCGCCGCCGGGCGCGTCCTGCGGCGGACCTCGCTCGACGAGATCCCCAACCTGGTCAACGTCCTGCGCGGCGAGATGGCGATCGTCGGCCCCCGCCCGACGATCCCGGCCCAGGTGAAGGACTACACCCCCCGTCAGCATCGCCGCCACGAGGTCCGCCCCGGGATCACCGGCTGGGCCCAGGTCCAGGGCCGCGCCGGAATCCCGTGGGAGGAGCGGATCGAGCTCGACGTCGAGTACGTCGATCGCCGCAGCGCCACCCTCGACACCCGCATCCTCGCCAAGACCGCCTGGCTCCTCGTAACCGGCCACGGCCTCGCGCCGGATTAGGGTTTCGCCATGGCCGAGAAGCCGAAAGTCAGCCTGCGCCCCTTCGAGCCCGGCGATGCCGACGCCGTGCACCGCTGGTTCAACAACCCCGCGGCGACCGCCTCGCTGATGGAGCAGCGCGACGGGTTCTCCCCGGAGGAAGCTCGAGCGTGGGTCGGGCGGGCGATGGACGACTCCGGTGAGGACCGCAAGTACGCGATCGCGGTCGAGGGCTTCGCCGAGCCGGTCGGCTTCACTGCGCTCTACGGGCTTTTCCGTCAGACCGCGCCGGAGCTGGGGGCCCTGATCGGCGATGACGTGCGTGGCATGGGCGTGGGGAGGCGCGCCGAGGCGCTGACCCTGGCCAAGGCCTTCGACGAGTTCGGTGCGCACCGCGTCTACGGCCGCATCCCGGCGCGCAACGAGGTCGCCAAGAGGACCGTGGCCGGTCTCGGCTGGAAGCACGAGGGGACGATGCGGGGCCACCTTCGCCGCGAGGGCCTCCCGGCCGACGACTGCGAGGTCTGGGGCGTGCTGCCCGACGAGTTCCGCGCCGCCGCCGCCGACCTGATCCCGTGAGCGAGCCGCCCGCCACGGCCGAGCTGATCGAGGACCGGGGCGAGGCGTCGGCAAGCGAGGAGTTCTTCCGCTCGCGCCCGTTCCTCGGGGCCGAAGGCGTCACCCACACCCTCCGCATCGAGACCGCCGGCGCGGAGCTGCTGGCGCCGCTGATCGTGCGCCCGCTCGGCGACGGCCCCGAGCGCGATGCGATCTCCCCCTACGGCTACCCCGGCATCGCCACCTCCTTTCGCGCATCCGACATCGACCACACTCCAGGGGGGTCGATGTCGGATGCGCCGTTCGATCCAGCCCAGGTGGACTTCTCCGGCACAGGCCTGGTCACCGCCTTCCTGCGCCACGCGCTCACAACCGACCTCCCGCTGCTCGGCGCGACCGAGCGCAACGTCGTCCAGATCGCGGACCCCGAGCTTCCGGCGAAGAGCAGGCCCAGCGACCGCAACCAGATCAACAAGAACCTTCGCCGCGGCTACGAGCTCCGCATCGTCCCCGGCCCCGAGACGACCCCCGCCGATCGCGCCGGCTTCCTCGCCGCCTACGAGCAGACGATGCGGCGCACCGGCGCGGCCGAGCGCTACTTCTTCTCCGCCGCCTACTTCGACCGCATCCTCGAGTCCGACCGGACCTGGCTCGCCCTCGCCCTCGCCCCGGGAGGCGAGACCGCCGCCGCCTCGCTCGCCGCCCGCAGCGACGGCTTCCTCCACTACTACCTCAGCGGCAGCGCCGATTCCCACCTGCGCGACTCGCCGATGAAGAACGTCCTCGCCGGCCTGATCGAGCTCGCGGCCGAACAGGGCCTGCCGCTCAACCTCGGCGGCGGCATCGCCCGCGGCGACAGGCTGGAGGAGTTCAAGCGCGGCTTCGCCAACCGCGAGCAGCCCTGGCACACCTCGGAGATCGTCTGCGACGCGGCCGCCTACGCGCGCCTCAGCGCCGGCCGCGATGCAGGTGACTTCTTCCCGGCCTACAGGGCCGCCAGCTGAGCGGGGTCAGTTGACCGTCGGTTCCAGCGGCGTCGGCGCCGTCGGCTTGAACGTGTTGACCGGCTCGCCGCCGTATTTGCCCCAGGTCTCCTTGGCGAAGGCCCGGATCGCGTCGAGCGTGATCGCGCCCTTGTACTCGTTGCAGCCGAGGACGTTCGTCCAGGTCGTCGCGGCCACCGCGTAGGTCATGTTCTCGTTCGGGAAGAGCAGCGTTCCGCCCCACATCGTTTCGTAGAGGCCGACCAGCTCTTCCTGGTCTCCCTCGGGCAGGTCGGGGCTGTACTGGACCGCCAGCCGGCCGTGCTCGAGCGAGTGGACGACGCGGGTTTCCTTCGGCGTCTCGCTGTAGGCGCCGTCGGCCTGGGCGATTTCGGAGTGGGTACCGGAATTCGGGGGGTTCGTCCCGTAGTTCGGCCCCGTGGCGGTTGCGGGGATGTGTTCGTGCCCCTCGTCTTTGAGTTTCAGCTGCAGATCGCAATCGGCCATCTTCGCCGCCTTTTTGACGTCGGTGACCTCGGCGACGGGGACCTCGACGCCGGAGCGCTTGTCCGGCTGGTCGCCGAACGTTTCACCGGTGCCGACGTCGATGTGCGCCTCGCCGCCCTCGTTCTTGCCGGCGGAGGAGGCAATGGCGAAGACGATGCCGACGAGCACGGCCAGCCCGATCACGCCCGCCGCGCCGTAGCCGGCCATCAGGCGCCGTCGCTCCGACGAGGCCTGTTTCTTCTCGCGCTCCTGCCGAGCCTGGCGGAGCGCCTCTCTCTCTTCCTCCCTGCGATTTGCCATGAGGCAGCGTTATTTTAGTCAGAGAGGCTCGCCAAGTCGCCCGTCCCGCCCAGGCGCCTCTCCCACGGCCGCGCCGCGCGCAGCGCGCCGAGCACCGCCCGGGTCGCCGGCGCCCGGTTCAGCGCGTAGAAGTGGATGCCGGGTGCACCCGCGACGAGCAGCTCCGCGCACTGCTGGGCGGCGTAGGCGACACCGAGCTCGAACTCGGCCCGCTCGTCGCCCCCGGCGGCGTGGAAGGCATCCTCCAGGCGGCTTGGGATCGAGGCGTCGCAGAGCTCGCAGATCCGCTTCGTCTGCGCGAAGCTCGCCACCGGGATCACCCCGGCCAGGATCGGGACCTCGATCCCTGCCGCCCGCGCGGCGGCGACGAAGTCGAAGTAGACCTGGTTGTCGAAGAAGAGCTGGGTGATCAGGAACGACGCCCCGGCCTCGACCTTCGTCTTCAGGTAGGCGAGGTCGGTCTCGAGGTCGGGCGCCTCGGGGTGCACCTCGGGGAAGCAGGCGCCGCCGACCGTGAAGTCCCACCCCTCCGAGATGAAGGCGGTCAGCTCAGCCGCGCTTCCCAGCCCTCCCTCGGGCTGGACGAAGTCCTCCTGTCCCCGGGGCGGGTCGCCGCGCAGGGCGAAGACGTTCTCGATCCCCGCCGCTGCGATCCGGTCCAGCGTCGCCGCCAGGCCATCGCGCGTCTCGCCGACGCAGCTGAGGTGGGCCATGGTCTCGAACCCCAGCTCCTCCTTGAGGGCGCGGGTGATCTCCACCGTTCCCTCCCGCGTCGAGCCACCGGCCCCGTAGGTGACGGAGACGAAGTCGGGCCCCAGCTCGCGCAGCGAGCGGGCGGTGTCGAACAGCGCCGCAGTGGCCTCCGCCGTCTTCGGCGGAAAGAGCTCGACCGAGAAGGTCGGCCCCTCGGCGGCGATGATCTTGTCGATGCGCACGAGCGGAGGTTAGCCGCCGTGCCGCTCCACCCTACATTTACCGGAGTTTGCGGGAACGTATTCGTCGCCCCTCTGGCGCCGCCGGAGGTGGCGCGCTAAGTTCGCTTTGCGACTGGGAGAGACAGGATCCGCGGAAGCCAAGCGGACACCGTCTCGAAGGTGGCGCGACGAGCTTCACGTGCGAAGGCTACGCACGGGGCAGGCGACGAGCGTCATCCCCGGTCGCTTTGCGTTTGCCTCGGGCATGCAACATAGGAATCTGTCTGAGGAGAGTTCTATGTTGGCCTTG
>DASUIY010000358.1:0-3411 GCA_036279555.1 Solirubrobacterales bacterium
GCCGCGGTTGGCTATGAGCACCTTCTGGAACACGGCGGCGCAGTCTAGTCATGCGGGGGGAGGGGTGACGGGGATGCCCCTGGTCTGACAAATCGCGCGCTAATTAGCGCGCGATTTTGAGTATCCGCCAGCCCAGGGGCATCCCGTCACCCCTCGACGAGCCGGGAGACTGCGCCGCCGCACGGGCCCTTCAGCTGAAGGGCTCTTCCGAGCAGAGCGCGTATCCGACATTGACCACCCCAGGGTGGGGTCAATGTCGGCTGCGGTGCTCTAGTTTCCCCGCTCATGCTGATCGAGCTTCAGAGCCATTCGACCGTGTCGGACGGGCAGCTGGCGCCGGCTGAGGTCGTCGTGGAAGCTGCGAAAGCGGGGGTGACGACGCTGGCGCTGACGGACCACGATGCGATCGCGGGGGTGGCGGAGGCTGCGGAGGCTGCGGAGCGGCTGGGGGTCGAGCTGGTGCCGGCGATCGAGATGTCTTGCGTGCATCCCTACGCCGAAGACCTGCACGTGTGCGGGTACTGGGTCGACCTGGGGAAGATCGCGCCCGCCTGCGAGCGCGCCCAGCACGAGCGGGTGACCCGCGCCGGGGAGATCGTCGAGAAGCTGCGCGAAGAGGGCTTCGACCTGCACCTCGAGGACGCGGTGCGAGAGGCCGGCGACGCGCTCTCGATCGGCCGCCCCCACATCGCCCGAGCCGCCGGCGCGACCGGCGACCTCGGCCCCTTCTTCGAGGAGTACCTCGTCCCCGGCGCCAAGGCCTTCGTGGCGCGACGCTGGCCGACTGCAGAGCAGGCCATCGAGCTCATTCGCGAGGCCGGCGGCGTCGCCGTGATCGCCCACCCCTACTGGGACATCTCGGACCCGAACGAGGTCGAGGACCTGATCCGCTCGGCCGGGGCCGACGGCGTCGAGGCCTTCTACCCGACCCACGGCAAGGAGCAGACCGAACACCTCCTGCGTCTCTGCGACGAGCTCGGCCTCATCCCCACCGGGTCCTCCGACTACCACGGCCCCACCCACAAGACCTTCTCGAAGTTCGGCGACTACGAGACCTACGGCCTGGGCGATCCTCGGGTGCCCGCGAAACCCTAAACGGGCTCAGCCGCTTCGTCGCGATGGCGACAGCGCTTCTTCTGCGTCGACCTGCTCGATATCCGGGTCTTCGCTGCCGGGATCGAAGACGGCCAGGTAGAAATCCCAGTAGTCGAGGGTGCGGGAGAACGACTGGCCACCCGAGGGGAAATCCGAGAAGGTCACAGCGCACACCCTGTCGCCGTCCTCGTCCCAGCATGAGATAAGCGAGTTTTCCGGGAAGGTTTTGACCAGGGCCTTCGCCTGCGGGGTGTCGCTGCCTTCCTGACGGTCGAACTGGGCATCGATTCGCTCGAGCAAGACGCCCGGCGACAGCTCGCTCTCAGACAGCTCGCTCTCATCGGAGGCGCCGCAGCCGACAAGCAACCCAAGTGCCAGAGCACAGACAATGAAGGAAGGTATTCGCACCAGTCAAAATGACCGTATCAGGCGGGGTGGGAGGTGCCGACCCTCCTTGCGACACGCTGCTTCAGCGGCTGGCGAGCGTTACCCGGCGAACTGCTGTGGCGCTGTTGCCGAGTCGGTCGGCAGCGCGAGCGCGGGCGAAAACCGCGTTGCCCTTCTGTAGCCGGCGACGAAGGCGCACTCGAGCGAGCTTGTGGCGGCCGGGGGCGATTCGGAAGCTTGCGCTGCCGACTGGCTTGCCGTGACGGGAGCGTGCGAGCATCACCCGGCCGCGGCAGGGACCGCTCTTCTCGGCTTTCGGGCAGGTGAGGCGGAGTGCGACTTCGTGGCCGCGAAGCTTGCCGCGGGACGAGATTCGCATCCGGGGAGCGATCGACTCGGCAGAGATCAGAACGGTGCGCTTGCGCAGCTTCGAGGCGGATGCCGAACCCGGACGGGTCAGCTGTCCGACCCGGCGGAGGTAGAAGTCCATCCGGTGGTCGGCGTCCTCGTCGGTCAGCCGCTCCTTGGTCGCGAAGGCGATCGTCTGGCCGTCGCCGGAGATGCTGAGAAGGTCGGCGCCGGCGCCGGCATTGCCGCCGAGCGGCCCGGTCGAGACCAGCTCGGTGCGGCCGCCGGCGCGCAGGTAGACGTCGACCGCCTCGTCCTCGTCGCCGGCGACGAGCGGCTGGCGGGTCTCGAAGGCGACGTGGCTGACGTCGTCGGAGAAGTCGGCCGGCCAGGCAGGCGAGACGTAGACCTGTTCGTCGACACTCGCATCAGCCGGGCCGGTGGTCACCAGCGACATCGACCCGCTTTCGTCGGTGCTGTAGAGGTCGGCCGAGGAATCCCTGTCCTCAGGACTGAGCGATGAGAGGGTCGCGAAGATCGCCGTGCGGCCGTCGTCGGAGAGCGCCACAGGGTTGTCGCCGCCGAAGCCGCAGGGCCCGATTCCGCCTTCGGTTCCCAGCGAGACCAGCGAGTAGCTCCCGTCGGGGAGGCGCTTGTAGACGTCGTAAGTCGAGTCCGTGTCCTCGGCTGAGATCGGCATGTTGGTGGAGAAGAGAACCGTGCCGCCGTCGGCCGAAGCGTCGCCGAACCACGGCAAGTCGACGCAGTTGCGCTCGATGCGCTCGGGGTAGGTCGTAAGCACCGTCAACTCGTCGCCGACCCGCTGGTAGATGTCCGTGCCGCCTTCGTCCTCCGCGATCAGGTGATCGCCGGTTTTGAAGAAGACGTGGCTGCCGTCGCTCGAGAGCCCGTCGTAGCTGGCCATGTCGCAGGTCCCTTCAGGGAAGCTCGGCGTCGCGGTCGGCCCCGTGGAGATCAGCCGGGTCTGGCCGCCGAACCGTTCGTAGACATCGAAGCACCGGTCGGTGTCCTCCGGGACGAAGCCCTCGAAGATCGAATCGAAGAAGACCCTCGTGCCGTCCGCAGACGCCCCCATGAAGAACGCCGGCACCGACATCGGCCCGAAGCCAGGTTCGGCCTGGGTGTCGAGCGGCCCGGTCGAGAGCAGCGTCGGGACGCCGCCGAAGATGTCGTAGACGTCCGTCCCACCCCCGTCGAGGTCCGCTGGAACGAGGGCGAGGTTGGTCGAGACGAACGCATGGCGCGCATCGTCGGACAACCCCACCAGGTTCACGTATGTCCGCTCCGGCGGATCGTCCGGGTAGGGGACCAGGGCCCGCGTGACACCACCGACCCGCTCGTACACCTGCGCCCGTTCCGCCCCCTCCGTCAGTTCTTCGTAGAAGGGAAAGACAGCCCGCGACCCATCCTCGGACACCCCGCCGCAAAACGCCGTCTGGCATTCCGCCTTGTACCCCTGCACCGCCCCCGCGCTAGCCGGAACCGCAAGCAGCACAAGCAGCACAACCCCAATCAGCCCCCGCCTCATCGCCGCATCATAGGAAACCAACTCGTCTCCCC
>DASUIY010000359.1:0-2744 GCA_036279555.1 Solirubrobacterales bacterium
ACGAGGACGGGACGCTGGAGCGCTTCGGGGTTGAGCTGATCGGAGCGGACGCCGCGGCGATCCGGCGGGCCGAGGACCGCGAGGAGTTTCGCCGCACGATGACCGAGGCCGGCTTGCGGATCCCCTGGTCGATGACGGTCGAGGGCCTCGGCGAGGTCGAGGCCGCGCTGGCCGACGGGCGCATCACCCTGCCCGCGATCGTCCGCCCGGCCTTCACGATGGGAGGACAGGGCGGCGGCGTGGGGAGGACCGAGACCGAGCTGCGCCAGGTCGTCTCCGAGGGCCTCGCCGCCAGCCCGATCAACCAGGTCCTGGTCGAGGAGTCGGTGATCGGCTGGGGCGAGTTCGAGCTCGAGGTGATGCGCGACCGCAACGACAACGCGGTGATCATCTGCTCGATCGAGAACGTCGACCCGATGGGCGTGCACACGGGGGATTCGGTCACCGTGGCACCGGCGCAGACCCTCACCGACGCGCTCTACCAGGACCTGCGCGACCAGGCGCTCGCCGTGATCCGCGCCGTCGGCGTCGAGACCGGCGGCTCCAACGTCCAGTTCGCCGTCTCTCCCGAGAACGGCGAGATCGCCGTGATCGAGATGAACCCGCGCGTCTCCCGCTCCTCGGCCCTGGCCTCGAAGGCGACCGGCTTCCCGATCGCCAAGATGGCGGCGAAGCTGGCCGTCGGCTACGCCCTGGAGGAGATCCCCAACGACATCACCCAGGCGACGCCCGCCTCGTTCGAGCCGACGATCGACTACGTGGTGACGAAGATCCCGCGCTTCGCCTTCGAGAAGTTCCCCGGCGCCGAGGGGCGCCTCTCGACCCACATGCAGAGCGTGGGGGAGGCGATGGCGATCGGCCGCACCTTCCGCGAGTCCTTCGCCAAGGCGATGCGCTCGCGCGAGCTCGACTCCAAGGCCGAGGTCCCGGCGAGCGACGAGGCGCTGCTCGACCTCCTCGAGAAGCCCTGCCCCGAGCGCTTCGACTGGATCATCGCCGCCTTCGAGCGCGGCATCGGAGTCGAGGCCGTGCACGAGCGCTGTCTCGTCGACCGCTGGTTCCTGCACGAGCTGGAGGCGCTCGCCCGCGAGGGCGACGGCACCGAGGGCCTCGTTCGCACCTACAAGTCAGTCGACACCTGTGCCGCGGAGTTCGAGGCGGCGACGCCCTACTACTACTCCGCCCACGAGCGCCCCTCGGCAGGCGCGGCGGCTTCGGAGGTGCGTCGGGGGGGCCGCGACTCGGTCGTCATCCTCGGCGCCGGGCCGAACCGGATCGGGCAGGGGATCGAGTTCGACTACTGCTGCGTGCACGCAGCGATGACCGCGCGCGAGCTCGGCCGCGACGCGGTGATGATCAACTGCAACCCGGAGACGGTCTCCACCGACTACGACACCTCGGACCGCCTCTACTTCGAGCCGCTGACCGAGGAGGACGTGCTCGCGGTCTGCGAGCAGGAGCAGCCCGAGGGGGTGATCGTCCAGTTCGGCGGCCAGACGCCGCTGAAGCTCGCAGGCGCCCTCCAGGAGGCGGGCGTCCCGCTGCTCGGCACCCCGGTCGACGCGATCGACCTGGCGGAGGACCGCGGTCGCTTCGGGGCGCTGCTGCGCCGCCTCGGCATCAAGCACCCGCCCTACGGCACCGCGCTCTCGGCCGAGGAGGCGACGACGATCGCCCAGGAGGTCGGCTTCCCCCTGCTGGTCCGGCCCTCCTACGTGCTCGGCGGCCGGGCGATGGAGATCTGCTACTCGACGGACGACCTCGGTGCCTATCTGAAGGCCCACGTCAAGGCCGACCAGGAGCACCCGCTGCTGCTCGACCGCTTCCTCGAGAACGCGATCGAGGTCGACGTCGACGCGCTCGCCGACGGCACCGACGTCCACGTGGCCGGGATCATGCAGCACGTCGAGGAGGCCGGGGTCCACTCGGGCGACTCCGCCTGCGTGATCCCGCCGCTGAGCCTGGGCGAGGAGATGCTCGAGGAGATCCGTGCGACGACGCGCCGGATCGCCCTGGAGCTGGGCGTGATCGGCCTGATCAACATCCAGTACGGCGTCGCCGGCGGGGAGCTGTACGTGATCGAGGCCAATCCGCGCGCCTCGCGCACCGTCCCCTTCGTCTCCAAGGCGACGGGCGTGCCCCTCGCCAAGGTCGCGGCCAGGCTGATGCTGGGCGAGAGGCTCTCCGACCAGGAGCTGCGCGACCCGCCCGCCGGCATGGTCAGCGTCAAGGAGGCCGTGCTTCCCTTCGCCCGCTTCGCCGGCGCCGACTCGGTCCTCGGGCCGGAGATGAAGAGCACCGGCGAGGTGATGGGCATCGCCGCCGACTTCCCGACCGCGTTCGGGAAATCGCAGGCGGCGGCGGGCGTCTCCCTGCCGGCGGACGGGTCCGTCTTCATCACCGTCACCGACACCGACAAGCCGGCGGCGACGCAGATCGCCGCCCGCTTCCACGACCTCGGCTTCGAGCTGGTCGCCACCGCCGGCACCGCACAGGCGATCTCGGCGATGGGCGTGCCGGTGAGGACGATCAGCAAGATCGCCGAGGGCTCGCCCAACGTCGTCGACCTGATCCGCGAGCACCGCTGCGCCCTGGTGATCAACACCCCGACCGGCTCCGGCGCCCGCGCCGACGGCTACGAGATCCGCACCGCCGCCGTCCGCCACGGCATCCCGTGCGTGACGACGATGACGGGCGCGTCCGCGGCCGTCCGCGCGATCGCCGCGAACATCGAAGGCGGCTCC
>DASUIY010000360.1:0-8608 GCA_036279555.1 Solirubrobacterales bacterium
CCCAAAACACTCAAGCGAGGCTCCTGCCGAGCGTTTTGGGAGGGACCCCCGAAGGCCCTCCCCGCCGGCAAATCGAACGATCAGTCCGGCGACATCCCGGAGGTCGCGCCCTCGCTCGTCCAGACGCGGACGATGTCGCGCATCGAGAGGACGCCGACCAGGTCACTGCCTTCGTAGACGACCAGGTGGCGGATTCCGCGGCGCGACATCTCCGCCGCGGCGTGCTCGAGGCTCCAGTCCGGCGAGGCGGCGATCACGGTGTCGCTCATGTGGTCGGCGACGCGCTCGGAGTCGGGGTCCTCGCCGTTGCCCAGGGAGAGCAGGATGTCGCGCTCGGTGAGGATGCACGGGACCGGGGTCTCGTCGTCGGCCACCAGCGCTGCACCGACGCTCTTCTCGGCCATCATCGTCGCCGCGTCGCGCAGGGTGTGCGATGGCCCGACCGTCAGGATCACGTCCGACATGCCTTCTCGTACCTGCATCCGCTGCCTCCCCTTCGTGGGTTCGCGAACTAGTGAGGATCGTCTCAAGCGTACCCGACGCCCACCCCCGCGCAAGGCGACTTTCGCGGGGCCCTGACATATAGACTCCGGCGCGCTTCGCGCCCTATGCCCAAGCTCTCGACCGCCATCCGCCCCCTGCTCGCCCTCGCCGCCGTCGCGGCCGTGGCGCTGCCGGCTTCAGGCTGCGGCACCAGCGACGCCGACCCCGAAAGGGGCCGCGCACTCTTCGTCGAGAAGTGCGGCGGATGCCACGCGATGGCGCAGGCCGGGACGAGCGGCACACAGGGGCCCGACCTCGACGACGCCTTCGCCGCGGCCCGCGCCGCCGGCGAGAACGACTCGACCGTCGAGGGGATCGTCGAAGCGCAGGTCGAGTTCCCCAGGCCGAGCAACGACAACCCGGCCGTCTCGATGCCCGCCGACCTGGTCAGCGGCCAGGACCTCCAGGACGTCGCCGCCTACGTCGCCCTCTACGCCGGCGTCCCCGGCGCCGCGCCGCCCAAGGTCGCCGGCGGGCCCGGCGCCCAGGTGTTCGCCGACAACGGCTGCGGCGGCTGCCACGCGCTGGCCGCGGCCGGCTCCGGCGGCGTCACCGGGCCGAACCTCGACGAAGTCCTGCCCGGCCAGAGCGCGGCGATGATCGACGAGTCGATCGTCGATCCCGGCAAGGTCATCGCCAAGGGCTACCCCAACGTGATGCCGGACAACTTCAGCACGCTGATCAGCCCGAAGGAACTGGAAGAGCTGGTCGAGTACCTGATCGCCTCAACCGCCAAGGGCGGCGGCAAAGGCGGCTGAACGCCTCCAGCGGCCGTGAGGCGGCCGCTGGCATCATCTCCTGAGGCCTTCCCATGCGCGACCGCCTCCGCATCTCTCCACAGCTCTACGCGACCGTGGCTCTGGTCGCCCTGGCGGCGCTCGCGCTGATCGTCCTAACCGGCGCCGCGGTTCGGATCACCGGCTCAGGGCTCGGCTGCCCGGACTGGCCGAAGTGCTATGGCGGCACGGTGCCGCCGCTCGAGACCCACGCCGTGATCGAGTACGGCAACAGGCTGCTCACCGGCTTCGTCGGGATCGCGGTGATCGCCGCCAGCGCCCTCGCCTGGTTTCGCCGTCCCTTCCGCTGGCACCTGGCGCTGTTCGGCGCCCTGCTGCCGCTAGGCGTCGTCTGCCAGGCGATCCTCGGTGCCCTCGTCGTCAAGTACCACCTGGCGCCGGGGCTGGTGATGGGCCACTTCATCCTCTCGATGCTGCTGCTCGACGCCGCCTTCGCCCTCGCCTGGTGCGCTCGCTACGAGCCCGGCGAGCGGCGCGCCTCGAGCGACCGGCTCGGCGTCTGGGCGGTGCGCGGGCTAATCCCGCTCGGCCAGCTGACGATCCTCGCGGGGACGATCGCAACCGGCTCCGGGCCCCATGCCGGCGCCCACGAGGGGGAGCTCGTGCACCGCTTCGATTTCGAGGGAACGGGCACGCTGGAGTGGGTCGTGCAGCGCCACTCGGCAATCGCCGCCGTGTTCGGCCTCGCCGCGATCGCCGTCTGGCTCCTACTGCGCCGCCCCGGAGGCGACAACAGGGCCCTGAGGCCCCTGAGCGCTGTGATCGGCCTGCTGGCCCTGCAAGGGGCCGTAGGGGGCCTCCAGTGGGCACTGGAGCTCCCCCCCGAGATCGTCTGGCTCCACGTTGCCCTCGCCACGGTCACCTGGCTGGCGATGCTGTGGACGGTCGCCACCGCGGGGCGCCTGGGGCCGCGATCGGGCGCGGCCGAAGAAAGGGAGATCCAACCCGACGCACGAGCGCCGGCGCTGAGTCAGAGCTGAGTCAGAATCAGCCCGAGCTGTGTCGCCAGCAGCCCGACAAGGGCAGCGATCATTACCGCCCCGAACTGGATCATCGCCCGCTGCAACGCGTCGAGGCGCTGACTCAATTCTCCGAAGCCTTCGTCCATGCGCCGGTTGACCTCAGTGAACCGCTGATCGACCTGGGCGAACCGCTGATCGACCTGGGCGAACCGCTGGTCCATCCGCCGTCCGAGGTCGTCGACCTGGCCCTTCAGGTCGTCCATGCGGTCGTCCGTCCAGCTCGAAGTCATCATTGCCATCTTGGCAGACTAGAAGACAAAAGGTTTCCCTATGTTGGCTGGGCATTGCGATCCAGCAACGAAATCGTCATGAAGCTGCTCGATCAGCCGCGAGATCCACCACTACGTGCGTGATCGGCAGGTCGATCTGCTCGCGCGCACGGTCGACGACGCCGCGCTCGAGCCAGCGGGAGCGGTCCGGCGGGTGGGTCGAGATGACGATCTCGTCGGCCGGGAAGACGCGCAGCGCGTCCTCGATCGCCACGTTGGGGTCGGAGTCGCCGATCTCCCCCCTCGCCTTCAGCCCCAGCTGCCCGATCGCGATCAGCGAGAGCTCCATCCGCTGCCGCGCCAGCTCGATCGCTTCGTCGACGTCCGATGCCCAGTGCGAGGCGCGAGACCCGGTAAGCGCCGGGGTGACGACGAGGATCTCGCAATTCCGCCCCCGGCAACGCCCGCGGATCTCCTCCAGCAGCGCCTCCCCCTCGACCGTCTCGTTGGCGACGACGAGGAGACGATGCCTGCCGTCCCCACCACGGGTGAGCGGCACCTGGCCCGACAGCCGACCGCGCGAGCTGCGGTAGGCAAGGCCGATCCCGACGCCGATCATGACCGCGGCCCAGATCAAGCCAACGAGCGGCCTGGTCAGGGCGGCCAGGACGCCCACCGAGGTACCCCCCACCAGGATCACGACGAGCCAGCGGAAGGCATCCGCCTCTGATGTCAGCGGATTGTGCATACCTCTGTTTTACGCCGCGTAATCAGAAGATGCAAACCCTGGCCTAATCGAACCTGGCGGTGACCGTCTTGTCGCCCAGAGTCGTGACCATGCATTCAACGCCTTCGAAGCTGTCGCATCCCTCCCACTGCACGTACTCCGAGGCAAATCTGCCGTGATATGGAGTCAATGCCACCGCGGTCGTCCGCGGGAAGAAAGCCGTGGCCGTCGTGCAGTTCTGGCGACAGGAAATGCCGGACGGCCTCCCCACCACCCCCCCGGCGCCTTCACCCGCCTTGTTGACGGTGAGCGTTTTGGTCGGGATCGCCGTGAACTCAGCCGTGACCGACCTGGCCTCGGACATCGTTACCTCACAGCTCCCCGAGCCCGAGCAGGCCCCACCCCATTCAGCGAAGGTGGAATCCCGGCCGGGGGTTGCCTCGAGGGCTACGACGGCGCCTTCTTTGAACCTCGCGCTCTGATGCGTGCAACCGCTGTAGCAAGTGATCCCACCGGGGTTGCTGCCCACCGTCCCGGTGCCGGTGCCCTCGGCCTTGCCGACCGTCAAGAGCCTTGTCGGTCCGGTTGGCTTGCTCTCGATCGGCGCAAAGGCAGCTCCAACGGTCTCCGCCTCTGACAGCGTCACGACGCAGGCGCCGGTGCCGGAGCAGGCACCTGTCCAGCCGCCGAAGACCGATCCTTTAGCGGGCGTCTGTGTCAGCGTAACCACCGTTCCCTGATTGAAAGAAGCGGTCTGGGACGTGCAAGGCGCCCCACAGTTGAACGTCGACGGCAGGCTCTTGACGGTACCCGCGCCGCTGCCTTCCTTGTTCAGGGTCAGCGATCTCTTGGGGAGAGGCGCAAACTCTGCCGTCACCAGCTTGGATTCGGACAGCGTCACAGCGCAGGCACCGGTGCCGGAGCAGGCACCGCCCCAACCGGTGAAAACCGACCCCTTTGCCGACGCAGCTTTGACCGCAACCGACCTGCCGGTCGGGAACAGCGCGCTGGTCGAGGAGCATGCCATCGGGCAGGCGATGCCGCCAGGCGACGTGGTGACCGACCCTGCACCCTCACCTGCCTTCTGCGCCGAAAGCGTCTTGACCTCGGTGAACCTGGCGCTGACTGCCTCTGCCCCGTCGACGGTGACCCTGCACTCCCGGCCGATGGCCACGTCACAGCCTCTCCAGCTGCTGACGACCGAGCCCGCCGCGGCGCCGGCCCAGAGCGTTACTTCTTCGCCTTCTTCGAACTCGGCCATACAGGTGCCGCCGCAGTCGATCCCCGCGGGGCTTGATTTGACGGTGCCCGAGCCCGTCCCCGTCTTGGAGACGGTGAGATCGAGGTTTTTTGGTTTCGATTCGAGGTCGAAGGTCGCGGTGACCCCAACTGGCGGCGGAGGCGGAGGCGGGAACACAGTTATGCGAATGAATGCGAGTGGAATTGTGCAGGTGCCGGTACCCGAGCAGCCGCTATCTGGCCAGGCGGTAAAGCCGCCTGACCAACCGGTGAATTTGGAGCCTTCGCTGGCTTTGGCGGTGAGCGTCACCACTGAGCCCACTGGGAATTTTCCCGAGCAAAAAACACCGCAGTTGATTCCCGCCGGGGAGCTGGTCACCGTTCCGGATCCCGTGCCGTTCCTTGTGACATTGACAGTGGCGAGGTCTTCAAAGCAGGACATCGGCTCCCATTCGCACAGGTCGATCACCTGGCTGCTAGCTGCGCCTGGAGTTTGTCCACTCGCAGAAGCCGCAAAGCCGAGCACTGAAACACTAAGGGCCAGGGCAACCACCCAGCCGAAGCCTCTGCTGCCGGGGATCTCGCCCATAGCTCGCCCCACATCAAGACCCTATAGGTACGCTTATGTAATTGTCAAGGTACGCATAGCAATCAAGCAATGCAACCAGCGCAACCTTGAACACACTCGTGTACTAGAGGACGTAAACCGTCAGGAAGACGATGATCCACATGACGTCGACGAAGTGCCAGTAGATGCCAGGCACCTCGACGCCGAGGTGGTCCTTCGCCTCGGTACCGAAATGGCCGCGGAAGGCTCGGATCGTGGCGAAGCTGAGCAGCACCAGGCCGACGAAGACGTGGGCGCCGTGCAGGCCGGTGAGGCTGTAGAAGATCGAGCCGAAGCCGAGGTCGCGTGCGCTGAAGCCGAGGTGCACGTACTCGTTGACCTGGATGAAGAGGAAGGTTGCGCCGAGCAGCCAGGTGAGGACCAGGCCGAGCTTGAGCCCGGCACGGTTTCCCTTGCGGATCGCCTCCAGCGCGTAGTGGATCGTGAAGCTCGAGGAGACCAGGATGCAGGTGTTGATCAGCGCCACGCTGACCGGCAGCTCAAATTGCTCCGGCGGCCAGGCCGGTGGGTCGACGACGACCCGCAGGAAGAAGTAGGAGGCGAAGAAGGCGCCGAAGAGCATCACCTCGGAGACGATGAAGAGGAGGATCCCGAGCGTCTGACGGTCGATCCGCGAGCTCTCGTTGGCCTCCGGCGGCCCGTGGTGCTCCTCGTGCGCGTGGCCCAGCGTGACCGTTGCGCTCTCCATCAGGACTCCTCCCCCTCGGCTACAGCGGCGGCGACGGCGGCCGCGGGCCGGCCGACCTCGAGGTGCTCGACGGACTTGTCGGTGATCTCGCGCACCTTGCCGATCAGGTCGTCCTCGAGCCAGCGCGAGCTCTCGCCGGCGAAGGTCGAGATCAGCACCTCGTCGATGCTGTAGTGCTCGATCGCGTTCTTCACGGCGTGGAAGGGGTCGGGGCTCATCGGCTGGCCGGTGGCGTCGACGTCTGCGCTGTAGAGCTCGGCAAGCGTCGAGGCGAGGTCGCGGACGATCTGCGGCTCGGTCACGTCCTCGGCCCGCGGGCAGATGATCGTGTAGCGGTGCGGGTGGCCGGCGGCGCGCTCCTTGAGCCGGCCGACCAGGTCCGGCGCGGCGACGGTCTGGGTCGCCACGACGAGCGTGTGGCTCTTCTCCCAGCTGACCGAGTCGTCCGAGATGCGCACGGGGATGTGGGTGACCTCGACCTCGGGCTCGAAGCGGTCCGTAACCCAGGCGACCAGGTCCCTGCGGGTGAAGCCGAAGCGCGTCTCCGCGGCACAGGAGAGCAGCACCTCGCCGGGTTCGTGGGCGCGGATGGCGTCATCGAGCGCCAGCGACGGCTCCGGGTCCATCACCTCGCCGACCGACTCGACCCCGTACTCGGCGAGGATCGACATCGTCACCTCGACCCGGGCCCGGGCGGCGTCGCGAAGTTCGCCCGAGTCGATCAGCTGGCCGACCGCGGGCTGGTTCTGAGGCGCGGCGACGGCCACGAACGGGACCTTGTCCGCCCGCTCGCGCACGGCTTTCAGCAGCTTGCGGCCACCCGCCACCTCGTTGAGGAAGACGAGCAGGGGACGCGCCTCGGAAGCCTCCGTCATGTGGAGCCCACCACCGTCGTCTGCGGCTCCGACGGGGTCTCGACACTCTCGCCGGCCATGATCGCGTGCCGGGCGCCGGGCACGCCGTACTCGTACGGGCCGCCGACCACACGCGGGATCTCCGGGAAGTTGAAGACCGGCGGCGGCGAGGAGACCTGCCACTCGATCGAGTTGGCCCGCCACGGGTTGGCCTCGGCGCGCGGGCCGAAGCGCCAGCTGACGACCATGTTGTAGAGGAAGACGAGCTGGCAGGCGCCGAGCAGGAAGGCGCCGCAGCTGATCAGGATGTTCCACTCGCCGAACTGGGTCGCGTAGTCGGCGACGCGCCGCGGCATCCCGTCCATCCCGACCCAGTGCATCGGGATGAAGGTGACCCAGGTGCCGATCAGCGTGCCCCAGAAGTGGACCCGGCCCAGCCTCTCGTCGTACATCCGGCCCGTCATCTTCGGGAACCAGTGGTAGATGCCGGCGAAGATCGTGAAGACCGAGCCGCCGAAGAGGACGAAGTGGATGTGGGCGACGATGAAGTAGGTGTCGGAGACGTGGATGTCGATCGGCACCATGCCAAGCATCACGCCGCTGATGCCGCCGATCGTGAAGGTGACGATGAAGGCGAGCGCGAACAGCATCGCCGTCGAGTAGGTGTGGATCTTGCCGAAGTAGAGCGTGCCCAGCCAGGAGAAGATCTTGATCCCGGTCGGCACCGCGATCAGCAGCGTCGTGATCATCATCGGCACCCGCAGCCAGCTGAACATGCCGGCGACGAACATGTGGTGGGCCCAGACCGAGTAGCTGAGCACGACGATCCCGATCAGCGCCAGCGCCATCAGGCGGTAGCCGAAGATCGGCTTGCGGGCGTGGGTCGAGATGACCTCGCTGATGATCCCGAAGCCGGGCAGCATCATGATGTAGACGGCTGGGTGCGAGTAGAACCAGAAGATGTGCTGGTAGCTGACGACATCGCCGCCGCCGGCGAACTCGAAGAACTGGGTGCCGAGGGCGCGGTCGAAGAGGACCATGAACTGGACGCCGGCGATGAACGGCGTCGCGGCGACGACCAGCAGCGAGGTCGAGAGGTTCGCCCAGACCAGGAGCGGCATGCGCCAGAAGGTCATTCCGGGCGCACGCATCGTGATGATCGTCACAAGGAAGTTGAGAGCGGTGGCTATGGAGGAGGCGCCCGCGAACTGGACGCCTAGGTTGAAGAACGACTGCCCGAGCGGCGCCCCGGTCGATAGCGGCGCGTACCCGGTCCAGCCGGTGTCGAAGGCGCCGCCGGGCGCCAGGAAGCTGCCGATGAAGAGAAGCCCGGCCAGCGGCAGCATCCAGAAGCTGAGCGCGTTGAGGCGCGGGAAGGCCATGTCCGGAGCGCCGATCATCAGCGGCAGGACGTAGTTGGCGATCCCGGCGAAGACGGGGATCACGAAGAGGAAGATCATGATCGCCGCGTGGGTCGAGAAGAGGCTGTTGAAGGCCGCGGCGTCGACGATCTGGGTGCCTGGCTGGGCCAGCTCGGCCCGGATCAACATCGCCAGCAGGCCGCCGATGAAGAAGAAGAAGAAGGTGGTGACGATGTACTGGATGCCGATCACCTTGTGATCGGTGTTGAAGCGGAAGTAGTCCTTCCAGCTCTTGGCCCCGTGCTGGGAGTGGTCGTCGGGGATCGTCGGCAGCCCGGCGGCCCAGCGCAGCCAGTAGTCGAAGCAGCCGAAGCCGGCGAGGAAGCCGAGCGGGGCGAGGATCAGCGGCACGACCACGTGCGGGTAGCCGGTCTGCTCGGTCTCATACAGCGGCAGGTCAGAGATCGCGCGCAGGGCGATGACCAGGCCGAAGCCGAATGCCCCGGCGGCAAGGGCGCCGAGTGCGCCTCGAATCCAGCC
>DASUIY010000361.1:0-2604 GCA_036279555.1 Solirubrobacterales bacterium
CAGCTTCCACGCCACCGCCGTCCCGCACAGCTCCTCGAACGGATACCCGTCGACCGCCGGGTGCAGGATCGGGCAATCCGGAAGCTCCTCTCCAGGCTGGTGATGGTCCGTGACGATCACGTCGAGCCCGAGTTCCTTCGCAAGCTTCACCTCCTCGACCGCCGTGATCCCGCAGTCGACGGTGACGATCAGCGATGTCCCCCGTCCCGCCAGCTTGTGCAGATTCTCTGCACTGAGCCCGTAGCCGTCGGCCATCCGGTCGGGGATCAGCCAGTCGCAATCGGCACCGAGCTCTCGCAAAGTGCTGACCAGGATCGAGGTCGCGCAGACCCCGTCGACGTCGAAGTCGCCGTGCACGGTGATCCGCTCACCGGCTCTAATCGCACCAAGCACTCGCTCAACCACGACGGGCATCGACTTGAAGGCGTAAGGCTCGTGCGACTCGTCGGCGTCGAGAAAAGCACGGGCCTCGTCTGGCGTACGGTAGCCACGCCGGACCAGCGCAATCGCGACGGGCTCGCTCAGCTTCAACTCAGCCGAAAGCTCCCTCGCCTCCGCATAGGAGTAGGGCTCAGCCTTGTATGCCCGAAGAGCTTCCGCCACGCATGCAGGCTAGAAACCGCCCGGGACAGATTCCCGCTACATAAAGCTCGTAAAAAGCAGGGCTTTTGTCGGGGCACCGGGGGTGGGTCCCCGGGAACTCCCGGCGAAGCCGGCCCGGGGACCCACCCCCGGTGCCCCGCCGGAACCCCTACTCGACAGCCCGCTCTTCGCGCGACCCGATCGCCCAGACGACGGCGAGACCCAAGAGCGTCCCGGGGATCGCGATCATCGCGGTGAACAGGTCGGTATCGCCCAGGCTCCGGCCCGAAGCCGCCTGGACGATCGCGCCGAATACCACAGCCCCCACCGTGGCTCCGAGCAGCGCGCCGACGATTCCCTGCCAGAAGCGATCCGGGATGAAGACCGTGAAGTGCCAGAGGGCGAGACCCATCGTGAACCAAACGACCATTGCCATGGTTAGCGATTCCTCCCGTGCTTGCGTCGCTGCTGACGGCGTTCGCGACGTCGTTCGTTTCGCTCGCGCCGCGCCACCTCGACCGGGTCGGTGGAGGGCGGTTCGCCGTTGCTCGAGGGCTCGCCGCCGCCTTGTGCCGGCGGCTCCGGCTCCACCGTGGCCACCGCACTAGCCGTCGGCCGCTCCGAGCGTCGTGAGGCGATCTCCTCCTCGATCTCCGCGTCGCTCTCTTCCTCGTCGTCCAGCCGTGCCACTTCGAGCTCGTCGGCGAAGGCGGGAACGCTCCCAAGCGCCGCGGTGATCCGCTCGCGCCGGCGCACGAAGCTCGGCTCGCGTTCCTTCCACGCGTTGAGCACCGGCGAGGCGATGAAGATGGACGAGTAGGTACCGGAGGCGATCCCGACCATCATCGCGAAGGCGAAGTCCTGCAGCGTCGCACCGCCGAAGATCAGCAGCACCGTGACCAGGAAGACGGCCGACAGACCGGTGATCAGCGACCGGGTCAGCACCTCGCTCATCGAGCGGTTGACTATCTGCGAGAAGGCGGCGCGCGGCATGCGCGGCACGTTCTCGCGCACCCGGTCGAAGACGATGATCGTGTCGTAGAGCGAGTAGCCGAGAATCGTCAGGAAGGCCGCCACCGTGGCGCTGGACACCTCGCGACCGGTGAGCGAGTAGACGCCGGCCGTGATCAGGATGTCATGCGCAACCGCGATCAGGACCGGGACCGCGTACTTGGCCTCGAAGCGGAAGGCGACGTAGGCCGAGATCAGGAGCAGCGAGAAGATGATCGCGAGGATCGCGCTGCGGGCGACCTGCTCGCCGAAGGTCGGCCCCACGCTGGTGTTTTCGAAGCTGCCCGGCTGGACGCCGAACTCCGACTGGATGGCGACCCGCACGTCGGCCACCCCTCCCGGCTGCAGCTCGCTCGCCTGGATCTGGAAGCCGGCGCCGAATGCCTCGTCGTCGGTCTCCTGGATCTCGGCGTCGCCGAGCCCCACCGTGTCGAGCGTATCCCGCACTTCATCGACGGTGGCGCTTTGCTCGGGAGCGAAGTTGAGCCGCGTGCCCGACTCGAAGTCGATGCCCAGGTTGAGCTGGCTGACTGACAGCGAAAGGGCGCCGACGATGAGGATCACGCCGGAGACAGAGAAGAACCAGCGGCTGGCGCCGATGAAGTCGAAGTGCCATCTGAGGCCCGAGTCCTCGGTGCCCGCGCCGAGGAAGCGCGGCGAGTTGAGCAGCCGCCCGCGGCCGAAGGCGGCGAGCAGCGCCTGGGTGAAGACCACGGCGGTGAACAGCGAGACCAGGGTGCCGACGCCGAGCGTGAAGGCGAACCCCTTGACGCCGGCCGTGGCCAGCACGAAGAGGATGAAGGCGGTCAGCAGGGTGATGACGTTGGCGTCGATGATGGTCGCGATCCCGCGCCTGTAGCCCACCGGGATCGCCGCGGACATGCTGCGCCCCGCGCGCACCTCCTCCTTGATCCGCTCGAAGATGATGATGTTGGAGTCCGCCGCGACACCGATCGTGAGGATCAGGCCGGCGACGCCCGGCAGGGTCATCGTGATCGGGATCAGCTTGAT
>DASUIY010000362.1:0-6259 GCA_036279555.1 Solirubrobacterales bacterium
GCGACGACAGCCCGGTGGTCAGCGTTCTGCAGTCGCTCTCGCTGGTGCCGGCCGACGGGCGCGTGCTCGCCACCTCCGGGGCGGTGATCGCCGGCCTCACCTACAACTTCCTGCCGTTCATGATCCTGCCGCTGTACGCGAACCTGGAGCGGCTCGACGGACGGCTGATCGAGGCGGCCAAAGACCTCTACTCCTCCTCGACCCAGGCCTTCCTGCGGGTGACGCTGCCGTTGACGATGCCGGGAATCGTCGCCGGCGTCCTGCTCACCTTCATCCCCGCCTTCGGCGACTACATCAACGCGCAGCTGCTCGGCGGCACCCAGCAGGCGATGGTCGGCAACGTGATCCAGTCGCTCTACCTGAACCAGCGCGACTACCCGGAGGCGGCAGCCCTCTCCTTCCTGATGATGGGGCTGATCCTCGCCGTCGTCACCGTCTACATCCGCTTCGCCGGCACCGGCGCCTTCCTGGGCGACGAGGACGAGGCGAAAGCCTGAGATGGCGGTCGCCAGTCGCGCATGGAGCTGGCTGCGGCGCAACGCGCTGCCGATCTACGCCGGCCTCGCCGTCGCCTACCTGCTGATCCCGATCGTCGTCATCGCCGTCTTCTCCTTCGGCGACACACCCAAGGGCAAGCTCACCTTCAGCCTCGACAACGGCTTCACGACCGAGTACTGGAGCTCGGCGTTCTCGATCCCGGAGCTGAACGACTCGCTGCTCACGAGCCTCCGGCTCGCCGCGATCTCGACCGCGATCTCGACCGCGATCGGGACGCTGATGGCGATCGCCCTGGTCCGCCACAAGTTCCATGGCCGGCGGGCGGCGAACCTGCTGATCGTGATCCCGATGGCGACGCCCGAGATAGTGATCGGCGCATCGCTGCTCTCGATGTTCATCTACTACTCGTTCGCGCTCGGCTTCACCTCGCTGCTGATCGCCCACGTGATGTTCTCGATCAGCTTCGTCGTGGTCGTCGTGCGCTCGCGGCTGATCGGCTTCGACCGCCACCTCGAGGAGGCCGCCGCCGACCTCGGCGCGACGCCACTGGCCACCTTCCGCACCGTCACCCTGCCCCTGCTCGCACCCGGCATCCTCGCCGCCGCGCTGCTCGCCTTCTCGCTCTCGATCGACGACTTCGTCATCTCCAACTTCAACTCGGGCACGACGGTGACCTTCCCGCTCTACGTGTACGGGGTGAGCCTGCGCGGCGTCCCGGTCCAGGTGAACGTGCTGGCGACGATGCTCTTCGCGCTGCTCGCGATCGCCGTCTCACTGGTGCTCTGGCAGCAGCGCCGGGCCGAGCGAATGGCGGCCGTGCGGCCGGAGCCGATTCCCGCTCCCCCAGCCACCGCGACGACATGACCGCCGACGGGCCTAAGACGGACGCATATCGACCGCGATCGGCCCATCGGCCGCAAGAGCTGCGGAATTACGTTGGGGGTCGGTGGGGGAGGAGCGGCGGGGAGACGTTGGCGGATGTCGATCCTGTGAGCGGCGCGACCGTCGCCGAGGTGCCGCTTTCGGAGGCCGCCGAGGTGCGCGCCGCGGTCGAGGCCGCCCGCACGGCACAGCCGGGCTGGCGCGAGGTGCCGCCGCAGCGCCGGGCGCGGGCCGTGCTCGCCCTGCGTGAGGGCCTGCTGGCCCGACGCCAGGAGCTCGTCGCCTTGGTCAGCGCCGACATGGGCAAGACGCTCCAGGACGCCGACGGCGAGGTCGGACGCGGGATCGAGTCGGTCGAGTCGGCGGCGGCGATCCCGCACCTGCTCAAGGGCGAGACGCTGGAGGGCGTCGCCGCCGGCGTCGACGTCGAGCTGGTGCGCCAGCCGGTCGGCGTGGTCGCCGCGATCACGCCCTTCAACTTTCCGGCGATGATCCCGCTCTGGTTCCTGCCCTACGCGATCGCCTGCGGCAACTCGTTCATCCTCAAGCCCTCCGAGCAGGATCCGCGCCCGGCGGAGCTGATCGTCGAGGTCGTTGACGGGATCGAGGAGATCCCACCCGGCGTGGTCAACCTCGTCCACGGTGGCCGCGCCGCGGTGACGGCGATCCTCGAGGACCCCGGCATCGACGCGATCTCCTTCGTCGGCCGCGCCGAGACGGCCCGGATCGTCGCCGAAGGGGCGGTGCGCACCGGCAAGCGGGTCCAAGCCCTGGGTGGAGCGAAGAACTCGCTGGTGGTGATGCCCGACGCCGACCTCGACCAGGCGATGCCGGCGATCATGGGCTCCGCCTTCGGCGCCGCCGGCCAGCGCTGCCTGGCCGGCTCGGTCTGCGTCGTGGTCGGCGGCGAGGCCCGGCGGGCCGAGGTGCGCGAGGCGCTGGTCGAGGCGGCTTCCAGCCTCACCGTCGGCCCCGGCGACGATCCGGCAACCGACGTCTGCCCGATGGTCTCGGCCGCGGCCCGTGACAAGGTCGCCGGCGCGATAGACCGCGCCGACAGCGACGGAACCGAGCTCCTGCTCGACGGCCGTGGAGACTCCGGGCCCGCGGGCACCTTCCTCGGCCCGACCATCGCCGTCGCAGAGCCCGAGTCGGAACTGGCCCGGGACGAGCTCTTCGGCCCCCTGCTGGCCGTGGTCGACGTACCAGACCTCGATACGGCTCTCGACTTCCTCAACGGCTCCCGCTACGGCAACGCCGGCGCGATCTTCACGCAATCCGGGGCAGCAGCCCGCCAGTACCGCTACGACGCAGAAGCCGGCATGCTCGGCGTCAACGTCGGCGTCCCGGCCCCGGTCGCCTGGTTCCCGTTCTCCGGCTGGAAGGACTCGATCGACGGCGACCTGCACGCCAACGGCACGGACGCCGTGGGTTTCTATACGCGGAAGAAGGTTGTGACCTCGAGGTGGTAGGCGGGCGGGGTGCCCCGCCCGTCTTGCAGCTTCGAACTGACTACCGGCCGATGTGGAAACCGATCAGTTCCGGGACACGGGCGAGCAGGGCGCTGATTGGATCCGGAGCTTGGTTGGCGAGCTCGGCGGTCTCCTTGCTTGAGATGCCCCAGCGGATTGCTTCGCCACCAAGCCAGTGGAATGGCTCGGGCGGCACACGCGGCGACAAAGGATCGACGAAAGCGAGCCGGGAGGTCTCGTCGCGACGGTCTAGCGCTAGGGAGGCGAGGGTGCGGCCGACCATGTGGGAGGGGCCGACGCCGTTGCCGGTGTAGCCGGCGGCGGCGAAGGCGCGGCCGCCGCGCAATGGCAACACGAGAGGGAGGTGGGTCGGCGAGGCGTCGATCGGGCCGCCCCAGGCGTGGGTGAGGCTGTGGTGCTCTAGCTTCGGGAAGTAGTCCCAGAGGTGTGCGGCGGCTTCGGAGACGACTTGAGCATCGAGCTCGGAGCGGCCGTGCAGGCGGGCGCCCATTGCGATCCGGCCGCCGCCCCAGCCAAAGAGGATTCTTCCGTCGGGCGTGGTGCGGAAGTAGTCGATCAGGGCGCGGCTGTCGGTGATGCACTCGCCGCCGGTCCAGCCGACCTCTTCGAGCAGCCTTGGAACCGGCTCGGTGAGGACGATGTGGGAGGAGGCGACGGTGAGGCTGTTGCGCAGCGGCCCACCCGGTGCCTTCGCCGTAGCACCGACGGCTAGCACGGCGGACCGCGCCCGCACGACTCCGCCGGCCGTGTGCGCCTCGACCCCGTGCGGCGAGCCCGCCAGCCGGGTCACCGGCGAACCCTCACACACCTCTACCCCCCGAGCCCGCAGCCGCTCGCGCAGCCCGAGTGCCAGCCGCGCCGGCTGCACCGTCGCGGCACCCGGGTAGAAGGCGCCGCCGCGGAAGGCGGGGGACGCACAGTGCTCCGCAACCTGCGCCGGCGAGAGCGGCTGGATCGCATCGCCCGCCCCCAGCTCCTGGCAGGCGGCCAGCGCCTCGGCCCATTTCGAGTCGTGCGCCTCCGCGGTCGAGACCTGCAGATACCCGCCGGGCGTGTACCACGCGTCGACCTTCTCCTCGGCACAGAACTCCCCGACCCCGACCGCGGCGGCCTCCGCCGCTCGCGCCACCGCCAGCGCCCCCGCGTCCCCCCACCGCCCCCGCATATTCGGCAGCGAGAACCACATCACGTTGCAGAACCCCCCGTTCCGCCCGCTTGGCCCGTACCCGCACCGATCCGCCTCCAGCAACACCACACTCGCCTCGGGCTCCAGCTGCTTCAGATGCCAGGCAGCCCACATCCCCGTATAGCCACCCCCGACCACGACGACATCAGCTCTCCGCTCCCCCGCAAGCTCCGGCGCAACCTCAACCCCCGGAGCCTCCTCCAGCCAGTACCCGTGCGCCGTGTGCTTCATAGCCCGAGTGAGTGTCGCAGGAGGGAGGTGGCGCCCCTCGAGCTGACGGATACTCAAAGTCGTCGCGCTCATTAGCGCGGCGACTTGTCAGAACGTGGGGCGCCACCTCCCTCCCCATACACTCCGCTCCGTGGCCACCTTCGACGTCCTCGCCGACCTGCCGCTGGAGATCGAGGGCTATGAGCTGCAGCCACTGGAATTGCATCTGCCCAGTTTTGAACGTCTCAGCACGGTGATCCACATGTGGGGCGGCGGCGAGGACGGATTGGGTGAGGACGTGACGTATGACCCGGTGGATCACATTGCCCTCCAGGACGCCGGGCCGGCGCTCGACATCACCGGCTTCGCGACCCTGGGCGAGTTCTGCGCGATGGTCGGCGAGCTGGACACCTTCCCGGCCGAGCCGCAGCGTGAGGTCTCCCGCCTCTACCGGCGCTGGGCCTTCGAGTCGGCGGCGCTCGATCTGGCCCTGCGCCAGGCGGGCAAGAGCCTCGCCGACGCCGTCGGCCGCGAGCCGCGCCCGGTCGAGTTCGTCTGCTCGATGCGGCTCTCGCCCGGCGAGGGGCAGCCCTCTTCGATCGGGACCCTGCGACGCAAGCTCGACCGCTACCCCGGGCTGCGCTTCAAGCTCGATCCGACCAACGACTGGACCAACGAGCTGATCGACGAGCTGGTCGCGACCGGCGCCGTCGACTCGCTCGACCTGAAGGGCTTCTACAAGGGAACCGTGGTTGACGTCGAGACCGACCCCGAGCTCTACGCGAAGCTGATCGAGGCCTTCCCCGATGCCTGGATCGAGGACCCCGACGTCACCGAGGAGACCCGGCCGATCCTCGAGCCCGTCCGCGACCGCCTCACCTGGGACGCGCCGATCCACTCGATCGCCGACATCGAGGCGCTGCCCTGGAAGCCGAAGATGGTCAACGTCAAGCCCTCGCGAATCGGCGGCCTGCGCGAGCTCTGCGAGACCTACGACTACTGCGCTCTCAACGGCATCGGCGCATACGGCGGCGGCCAGTGGGAGCTGGGCGTCGGCCGCGGCCAGATCCAGGTCCTCGCCTCGCTCTTCCATCCCGACACCCCCAACGACACCGCGCCGCGTGGCTACAACGAATCAGAGCCGCCACCCGGGCTGCCCACAAGCCCGCTGGAGCCGCGGCTGAGTAAGACGGGGTTCCGGTGGGATGACGGGTGAGGGGTCGGGTACACCCTCGTCCGTCCAATCGCCGGCCTAAATTAGGCCGGCGATTTGAGTATCCGCCCGGTCGAGGGTGCACCCGACCCCTCACCCTTGGGAACCGTTACCCGCCCATGCCCGCGGCGGGTGGAGCGGTTGGGTCGGAGCCCTCTTCGCCCAAGCTCTCACGGGCGATGTAGTCCTCGACCAAGAGCAGGTTGTCCTTGGAGCGCTCGACGACATTGAGCAGGTCGCTCATCAGGGCGACCTCCTCGACCTGCTCCTTGACGAACCACTGCAGGAACTGCTCGGCGCGGTAGTCCTTGACCTCGCGGGCAAGCTCGAAGAGAGCGAAGATCTCGTCGCTGACCCGTTTCTCCTGTTGAAGCGCCGCCTTCACCGGGGCGACACCGTCCGAGAAGCTCGTCTCCTGCGCCTTGATGTCGGGGATGTGGATGTCCTCGCCGACGTCGAGCAGGTACTGGACCATCATCATCGCGTGCTCCCGCTCCTCCATCGCCTGGCGGTAGAAGAAGGTGGCGAGGCGGGGCAGCGTCTCCGCGTCGTAATAGACGGCACAGCCCACGTACTGCTGCGAAGCGGCGAACTCATTCGCGATCTGCTCGTTGAGCGCATCGGCGAAGCTTTTCTCGGCCATGGGATCTCTCCTTGCTCGGCGGGCGGTTCTGGCCGCAACGTAGCTGAATCGGCAAGTTCGGCTGGCCGAAGAGGCAGGGCGGGCGCCCTCTCGGACGTCCAAATGCCGGGCTAATTAGCCCGGCATTTTGAGTA
>DASUIY010000363.1:0-6242 GCA_036279555.1 Solirubrobacterales bacterium
GGAGTGTTTTGGGGTGGGGCACCGGCGTCCCCTCAACAGGCGCACGAGCTTCGAAAAGCTCTGTCCCCGAGGCTTCGCCAGGCTTCCCGAAAGCTCTACATACCGCAGGTGCCATCGCGGGCGCCCCAAGCACTTTTTAAAAGCTTGGGGACTCTGGTACCGCTTCGCAAGCTGGGCGTCACTCGGTGACGTGTGTGGGGGGCTTTCGAAGCTTGTGTGCGTTCGAGGGGGATGGCGGGCGCCCTTCCCAAAACACTCAAGAGAGGCTCCTGCCGAGCGTTTTGGGAAGGGCGCCCGCCATCCCACCCCAACAAAAGCTCGCGGAGCGCTTGCTAAGGCGTCACGATCGCGAAGCCGGGGTCCGGCTCGTCCAGCAGCCCCAGCAGCTCGCCCAGCTTCACCCCATCCCCCTCGACCCGGAGGCGGCCGCTCTCGGCCAGCTCGGCGACGTCGGCCGTTTTGAGCAGGAGCCGGTCGAGCGCTTTACGGTCGACCACGAGGCGGGCATCGGCCTCCGGGTCGTGGCTGCCGGGGCGGTGGCGCATGACGCCGTTGCGGACCTCGATCCGGTGCTGCTCGTCGGGGCCGGTCACGGTCCAGTCGATCCGCAGGTGGTGCTCGGCCGCGCGCGGGCCGTCGAGGCGGATCGCCATCGCGTCGAGCAGCTGGCTGACCGTGAGGTGGGCGACCACGTCGGCCGGGGCGGTCGCCGTCGGCGTGCCGGAGATTCCCTCTCGCAGCTCCTTGGCGCCCATCAGGAAGAAGTTGCGCCAGGTCGCGTTCTCGGCGCCGAAGCCAAGCCGCTCCAGCGCCTTGGCCTGCAGCTCACGCGCCTCGCGGTTCTCGGGCTCGGCGAATACGACCCGGTTGACGACCTCGGCCACCCAGCGGTAGTCGCCTTCCTCGAAGCTGGCGCGCGCCTTCTCCAAGACGGTCTCGGAGCCGCCCATGAACTCGACGTAGCGGCGCGACTGCTCGACCGGAGGGTGCTCCCAGAGGTGGGCGGGGTTGCCGTCGAACCAGCCCATGTAGCGCTGGTAGATCGCCTTCACGTTGTGGCTGATCGAGCCGTAGTACTCGCGGCAGTGCCACTCCTCGGCGAGGCTCGGCGGCAGCTCAATCGCCTCGGCGATCTCCGGCCCGGTCAGCCCCTGGTTCATCAGCCGCAGGGTCTGGTCGTGCAGGTAGGTGTAGAGGTCGCGCTGCTTCTCGAGGTAGTCGACGATCCGCTCGCCGCCCCAGCAGGGCCAGTGGTGCCCGGCGAAGAGCACGTCGGAGCGCTCGCCGAAGAGGTCGATCGCCTCGTCGAGGTAGTGGGCCCAGATCCGCGGGTCGCGGACGAGGGCGCCGCGCGGGGTGAGGATGTTGTGCATCGAGCGGGCGGCGTTGTCGGCGATGCAGAGGACGCGTGCGTCGGGGAAGTGGACGTTCATCTCCGCCGGCGCCTCGGTTCCCGGGGTCAGCTGGAAGCTCATCCGGATCCCGTCGACGACCTCCTCCTGGCCGGTCTCGGAGACGTCGAGGCTGGGCGGGATCAGCGTGATCGAGCCGAGCGAGGTGGTCTGGCCGAGGCCGGAGCCGACCTGGCCCTCGGGGCCGCGCTCCAGCAGCGCCCCGTACATGTAACCGGCGCGACGCCCCATCGCAGTGCCGGCGAAGACGTTCTCGCTGACCGCGTGGTGGAGGAAGCCGGCCGGGGCGAGCACCGGGATTCCGCGGGCGTCGATCTCCTCCTGTGAGACGACGCCCTTGGCGCCGCCGAAGTGGTCGACGTGGCTGTGGGTGTAGAGGAGGCCGGTGACGGGGCGCTCGCCGCGGTGCTCGCGGTAGAGGGCGAGAGCCGCCGCGGCGGTCTCCGCCGAGACCAGGGGGTCGATGACGAGGATGCCCTCGTCCCCCTCGACCACGTGCATGTTGGAGAGGTCGAAGCCGCGCAGCTGGTAGAAGCCCGGCGCCAGCTCGAAGAGGCCGGCGATGCGGCAGAGCTGCGACTGGCGCCAGAGGCTCGGGTTGGCGGTCGGGGGTGGGTCGGAGTCGAGGAAGTCGTAGCTCTCCAGCTCCCAGACGACCCGGCCCTTCTCGTTCTCGACTCGCGCCGGCTCGAAGGGGGCAACGAGCCCCCGGCGCGCGTCCTCGAAGTCGTCCATCCCTATCCCTTCGCCGCCGCTGCCAGGCGGGCTGCCGGCGCGTAGGCCTCGCCATGCTGTGCTCGCAGCTCTTCGAGGATCGCCACCACGCGCTCGGTGCCGATCAGCTTGGTCAGCTCGAGCGGCCCGTGCGGCCAGTTGAAGCCGAGCCGCATCGCCGTGTCCATGTCGGCCGGGGAGCCGACTTCCTCTTCGAGCGCGAAGGCGGCCTCGTTGGCGATCTGGGCGACGAGGCGGGGGAGGATCAGCGGGGCGGCGGGGTCTATCTGGGCCAGGGCTGCGGGGTCGAGGGTCGTTCCCCCCGCTCCGCTTTCCCCCCGTCGCGCGATCTGGTGCGAGGGGGCGGCCGCGCCGGGATTGGGCGGGTCGCCGTAGTCGTAGAAGCCCTGGCCGCTCTTGCGCCCGAGGCGGCCCGCGGCGACGAGCTCTTCCTGGATCGCGCTCGGCCGCCAGCGCTCGGGCTCGCCGCCCTGCGCGTAGAAGGAGCGGGCGACGCTGAGGTTGACGTCGAGGCCGATCAGGTCGATCAGCTCGAAGGGGCCCATGCGGAAGCCGCCGCCGGCCCGGCACACGCGGTCGATCGTCTCCGCGTCGGCGATCCCCTGCTCCAGCATCCGCAGCGACTCCAGGGTGAAGGGGCGGGCGAGGCGGTTGGCGATGAAGCCGGGGCTGTCCTTGGCCCGGATTGGGGTGCGGCCCATGCGCGTACCCACTTCCGCCGTCGTATTCAGCGCCTGGGGGGAGGAGTCGGCGGTGGCGACGACCTCGACCAGCTTCATCAGCGCCGGCGGGTTGAAGAAGTGCATGCCGACGACGCGCTCGCGGCCGGGGACCTCGGCGGCGATAGCCGTCACCGGGAGCGAGGAGGTGTTGCTGGCCAGGATCGCCCCCGGTTTGCAGGCGCCGGCCAGGGCAGCGAAGAGCTTCCGCTTCAGCGCGAGGTCCTCGGGCGCGGCCTCGATCACCAGGTCGCATTCGGCCAGGTCGCCGATGCTCTGGGCGGCGCCGACGCGGGCGCCGGCGAGGTCGGCTTCCTCTTCGCTCCAGAGACCCTTCGCGGCGCCCTTCGCCAGGGCGCGGTGGAGGCGGTCGTTGGCCGCTTGGAGCGCCTCGGCCACCGGGTCGTGCAGGCGGGTCTCGTAGCCGCCGAGCGCCGCGACCTGGGCGATGCCCGCGCCCATCGTGCCGGCGCCGACGACCCCGACACAACCGACGTCGCCCTTCACCGCCCCACCTTCCGGTGCGCTTTATGTGCGCATGGGTGGCATAAAGCGCACTGGAAGGTCATCGGCCCTCGAATTTCGGCTCGCGCTTCTCGAGGAAGGCCTGCATTCCCTCGACCCGGTCCTCGGTCGCCATCGCCAGCTCGTAGAGGCGGCGCTCGTTCTCCAGGCCGGCGCCGAGCGAGGTCTCCTCGGCGGCGAGCACAGCCTGTTTGGCGAGCCTAGTCGCGATCGGCGGGCGTTCGGCGACGGTCTGGGCGAGGACCATCGCCTCCTGCAGCCATTTGCCTTTCTTCACGACCTTGTTGACGAGGCCCATCTCGAGGGCCATGTCGGCGTCGAAGCGGCGGCCGGTCAGCACGTACTCCATCGCCAGCTGCTTGCCGAGCACGCGGGCGAGGCGCTGGGTGCCGCCGCCGCCGGGGATGATCCCGAGGGTGATCTCCGGCTGCCCGAACAGGGCCGTGTCGGAGGCGACGATCATGTCGCAGGCCAGCGCCAGCTCGCAGCCGCCGCCGAGCGCGTAGCCGGAGACGGCGGCGATCGTCGGTGTCTTGACCGCACCGAGGCGGCGCCAGAAGGAGGAGGCCGGATGGCGCAGCGCCTCGGCGAAGCTGCGCTCGCTCATCGCCTTGATGTCGGCGCCGGCGGCGAAGACTTTCTCGGAGCCGGCGATGACGACGCAGCGGACGTCGGGGTCCGGGTCGAAGGCCTCCAGGGCTGCGGCGATCTGTTCCATCATCTCCGGCGAGAGGGCGTTGCGCGCCTCGGGCCGGTTGAGCTGGAGCAGGGCGACGTGGCCGTCGCGCGAGATCTCGACCGGGTCGGGCAAGTCGGCTAGGCCCCCTCGACCATCGGCGTCATCGCGTTGACGCCCGTGGCGGCGCGGCCGATGATCAGCTTCTGGATCTGCGAGGTGCCCTCGTAGAGGGTGGTGACGCGGGCGTCGCGCAGGTAGCGCTCGACCGGGTAGTCGTCGACGTAGCCGGAGCCGCCGTGGACCTGGATCGCCAGGTTGGCGCATTCGACCGCCGACTCGGTCGCGTAGAGCTTCGCCACCGAGGTCTCCATCGTGTTCGGCTTGCCTTCGTCCTTGAGCACCCCAGCCCGGTAGACCAGCATCCGCGACGCGTCGCGCTTGAGGATCATGTCGGCGATCATCTCCTGCACCAGCTGGAAGCGGGCGAGGGGAACGCCGAACTGCTTGCGTTCCTTGGAGTAGGCGACGGAGGCTTCGACGCAGCCTTCGCAGATGCCGACGCAGCCGGCGGCGACGCTGTAGCGGCCGTTGTCGAGGGCGCTCATCGCGACCTTGAAGCCGTCGCCGATCTCGCCGAGCATCGCGTCCTCGCCGACTTCGACGCCGTCGAGCGAGATCTCGCCGGTGTCGGAGGAGCGCAGCCCGAGCTTGCCGTGGATCTCCTGGGTGGTGAAGCCCTCGCTGTCGCAGGGGACGAGGAAGCAGGCGAGGCCCTTGTGCTTCTTCTCGGGGTCGGTCTGGGCGAAGATCAGCGCCACCTCGGAGAAGTTGGCGAGCGAGATCCACATCTTCTGGCCGCTGATCGACCAGCCGGAGTCCGTCTTGGTCGCCCGAGTGCGCAGGTTGGCGGCGTCGGAGCCGGTGTCGGGCTCGGTCAGGCCGAAGCAGCCGAGCGCCTCGCCCGAGCAGAGGCGCGGCAGCCAGCGCTGCTTCTGCTCCTCGCTGCCCCACCTCTCGATCGAACCCGCCACCAGCGAGGTCTGCACCGAGACGACGGTGCGGGCGGAGGAGTCGGCGCGGCCGACCTGTTCGACGATCAGCCCGTAGCCGAGGTAGTCGAGCCCGCGGCCGCCGTACTCCTCGGAGACCGGGGCGCCGAGGTAGCCGACCTCACCCAGCTTGCTGGCCAGCTCGCGGTCGAAGCGGGCGGCGCGGTCGTTGTCGCGCACCCGCGGCGTGATCTCCTTGTCGGCGAATTCGCGTGCCGTTTCGGAGATCAGCCTCTGCTCGTCGGTCAACTGGAAGTCCATCTCACCCCTGCTTTCTCGGGTCTCTTTCAAGGTTCATGGAAGTTCGCGTCCCAGGGTCGCGGCGAAGGCCTCCTGGGCCTCGCGGGTGCGGGGCCCTGGTGCCTGGGGCAGCTCGGCGCCGTCGATCGCCGACACCGCTTGGATCTCGCGGGTGGTCGAGGCGAGGAAGGCCTCGTGGGCGGCGCGCAGGTCGGCCACCGGCCAGGCGCCCGTCTCGACGTGCAGCGCCTTGACCAGCCGGTCGCGGGTGATCGACTCGAGCACGCCGTTGTCGAGGGCCGGCGTGCGCAGGGCGCCCTGCGGCGAGACCCAGAAGATCGAGGAGGTGGGGGGCTCGAGCACGGTCCCGTCGGGCTGGACGAGGACCGCCTCGTCAGCGCCCTGGCCCTGGGCGAGCCGGGTCGCCTGCATGTTGGCCGCGTAGGAGAGCGACTTGACCCCGTTGAGGATCACGCTCGGGCAGTAGGTGACGGTGGCGACGCTCACCTTCTCCGCGTGCGACGGGATCGGCTCGGTCATCGCCAGCCGACGGCCGCCGCGGGTGACGATCAGCCGCAGTTGCCCGTCGGCGTCGCCGAGCTCCGCCAGCAGGGCCTCGATCTCGCCCTCCAGCGCCGGCCGGTCGAACTCCAGCTCGATCGCGGCGCCCGAGCGCTGGAGCCGGTCGAGGTGATCGACGAGAGCGAACGGCTTCCCCTCGTACAGCCGGATCACCTCGAAGGCACCGTCGCCGCGGTAGAGCCCGTCGTCCTTCAGCGGCACGGTCGCCTCGGCGGTCGGCGAGATGGTCCCGTCGACGCTCGCCAGCTCTCTCAGCTCATTCGCCATCAGGCGGCGAGGCTACTAATCCCCCCGTTCCGGT
>DASUIY010000364.1:0-2093 GCA_036279555.1 Solirubrobacterales bacterium
CCCATTTCCACCGCTCCGAGGGGTTTGACGCCTGCAGCCAGGTTCGTGCCGCCACGGGCCGCGAGAACGCGAGCGCGGGCAATCCGGCGTAGCGCTCGTCGGCCGACATGCCGGCGGCCAGCTCCGAGCGGATTTCGGCGCTGCTCGCGTACGTCATCGTCGTCCCGAGCGCCAGGCCCAGGTTGACGAAGATCTGCCAGTCTTCCTGCGCCTCTCCAGGAGGCGCAATCACCCGCGATGCTGCCTGGAGGCGTCCCTGTCCGTTCACGTAAGACGCGTCTTTTTCGACCCAGGATGCACCGGGCAGGACGATGTCGGCCGAGGCGGCGAGCTCGGTCATGAGCACGCCCTGCACGATCAGGTTCTGGATCCGGCCCCCGCGCCGCGCCCCGGCGACCCAGGAGAGATCGCCCATCGATCCGGCAGGACCCGGATCGAATACATAGAGGATCGGAACGTGACCGTCCTCGATCTGCTGGCGGAACTCTGCGATGTCGGCGACCCCCTCGGGCGACATGCGGATGGGGAACCCCAGATCCTTCGCGCCGTTGACGTTCGGCGCGTCAATGGGCGGAATCTTGAATTTCGTCTCGGGCGGCTGCGGCTTCTCGCGATGACGCCACGACACGGCCACGCCGTCGCCCGGCAACCCGAAGGCGCCGCCCAGCCTGCCGACGAGGAACAGTTCCTCGAGAGAGGCGTGCGCCGAGACCAGGAACCTGATTGCGGCGGGTCCGCCGGCCGCCGTCACGCGGTCGGCCACCTTCGCGAGCGCGTTGCGCCAGTCGGTGGGCTCGAGCGTGCCGGCCTCGGTGCGTAGCAACGGCCGCTGGAGCCGCTCGTCGCCTTCGATCCAGTGGTAGTCGAACCGGCCGATGTCGCACATCCAGTAGCCATTGACGTCGGGATTGAACCGCGGCGTCGTGCGCACGAGCAGGGGTCCCTTGGCCCATTCGGGCTTCGCCTTGATCCAGGCCGTCGTGTTGCACCCCTTCTCGCACAGGGTGCAGATCGTGTCGACGGCCTGCGGGTTGTCCCACGGCCTCGACTTGAACCGGTAGTCCCGCGTCGTGATGGCGCCGACCGGGCAGACGTCCATCAGGTTGCCCGAGATGAGCGAGTGGACACCCTGTTCCTGGAAGGTCGCGATCTCGCTGCCGTAACCCCGATCGACGATCCCGATCTGCGCGTCGGTGTCGATATCGCGCATGAAACGGACGCACCGCGTGCACAGGATGCACCGGTTCCGGTTGAGCATCAGCGTCGGGCCGAAATCAACGTCGGCGCGCACCCCTTCGCCGTCGAATACCCGCCGCGGGAATTCCATGCGGCTCTCGTTGGGACCGAAGCTGTACGAATAATCCTGGAGCGGACACTCACCGCCCTTGTCGCACACGGGGCAGTCGAGCGGGTGGTTGATCAGGAGGAACTCGAACACGCTGGCACGCGCCTCGACGACGTCGGGCGTCTGGGTGTACACGACCATGCCTTCGGCCACAGGCGTCGAGCATGACGTCTGCAGCTTGCCCATCTTCTCGATCTTCACGATGCAGACGCGGCACGAGCCGTCGACGCCGAGGCCGGGGTGGTAGCAGTAATACGGAATCTTGATGCCGCTTTCGATCGCGGCCTGCAGAACGCTTTTGCCCTTCTGCGCAATGACCTGGCGGCCGTCTATCGTCAACGTGACGGTTTCCATAACCCAGCAATCATATAACAGGCATCGATGTTGACAGGGCCAGGCGGCAGGCCTAGAGTGGGCTCAAATAGGGGCCCGCGCACGACAACGAAGGCCAACCTGTCCCAGCGAGGGAGGCCGTATGGACGCGCTCAGTGTCCGGTCGCATTTCCGGCTTGCCGCCATCTTCGAGTGGCTCGTGGCCGCCGCCTTCCTTCTGGCCACCGTCGCCGTCGCGTCGATGATCCTGCGTGAGCTGCGCACGGCGCCGGTGCAGCGGCCGGTACAAACGGAAGCGGCCCGGCCGATATTCCCGAGCATTCCGGCGGCTGTTCCTGCCCGGGCTGTTTCGGTCCCCGTGCTGCCGGTCCTGGACGGGAAGGAAGTGCGCGTGGGCGAGACCGTGTCGGCCGTG
>DASUIY010000365.1:0-4352 GCA_036279555.1 Solirubrobacterales bacterium
CCCTCCCAAAACACTCAAGCGAGGCTCCCGCCGAGCGTTTTGGGAGGGCCACCCGGCGCTCCCTTACGCCTACAGTTGAATTTCCGCCTCGGCGTTGCGAATCGTCTGATTGTCGCCCTGGGCGGCGACGACGTCGATCGTGGCCACGCCGCCCTCGACCGACTTCACAGTGCCGGTCACGACGATCTCGGTCTCAGGAGCTCCCATCCCACGGAACTGCACGGAGAGCTTCTTGAGCTTTCGAGGGTCGCCGGCGGCGGCGTCGGTGGCCGAGCGGGCGACCAGGCCCATCATGTAGAGCCCGTGAAGGATCGTGTTCGGCAAGCCGACCGCCTTGGCGAACTCGGGATCGATGTGGATCGGGTTGAAGTCGCCCGAGGCGCCCGCGTAGCGGTGCGGCAGGTACTTGTCGGGAGTGACCCTCAGCTCGGGGATCGCGTCCCCCGTGTTCAAGTCCGCCATCTCAGACTCCCCTCACGATGTTGGTCCAGGTGCCCTTGACGACCTCGTCGCCGTCCTGGTTGACGGAGCGGGTCTCGAAGACGTAGAAGCCCTTGCCGTCCTTCTCGAAGATCTCCAGGCACCTGGAGGTGGTGGTGATCTCGTCGCCCGAGCAGGCGGGCTCGCCCCACTCGAACTCCTGTGCCCCGTGCACCATCGCGGCGAAGTTCATCCCCACCTCGGGGTCGAACATCGCCGGCCCGAGCGCCGGGGCGCTGTAGACGACGCAGAACATCGGCGGCGCCACCACGTCGCGGTAGCCGGCCGCCTTCGCCGCCTCACGATCGAAGTGCACGGGATTGTCCAACCCCACCACCCGCGCGTACTCCCCGATCTTCTCCTTGCCCACCTCGTATGTGGTGGCGGGCCATTCCTTGCCTATCGCGTCTGTCTTAACGGTCATGGCGGGGCAGTCTAAAGACGCTTCGACACCCTGGTCGTCTGACCAGCTTGGCGTCTCGGGCGGGTGGCGCGGTAGGGGGAACCGCCCCTGAGGACGCTTTAGCGACCGGAAGGGGCGGTGGGTCCCCTGCCGCGACAGGACCCGCCCGCCAACCCCTACTCGTCAATCTCCAAAACGGCCAGGAACGCCTCTTGAGGAACTTCCACCCGCCCGACCGACTTCATCCGCTTCTTCCCCGCTTTCTGCTTCTTCAGCAGCTTCTGCTTGCGGGTCACGTCGCCGCCGTAGAGCTTCGCGGTGACGTCCTTGCGCAGCGCCTTGACCGTCTCGCGGGCGAGGATGTTGGAGCCGATCGCAGCCTGCACCGGCACGTCGAAGAGCTGGCGCGGGATCGTCTTGCGCAGCCGGCCGACCAGCTTCTTGCCCTGCTCGTAGGCGAACTCGCGGTGGACGATGATCGAGAGCGCGTCGACCCTGTCGCCGGCGAGCAGGATGTCGACCTTGACGAGGTCGGAGGCCCGGTTGCCGATCGGCTCGTAGTCGAGCGAGGCGTAGCCGCGGGTCGAGGACTTGAGCAGGTCGAAGAAGTCGAGGACGATCTCGGCCAGCGGCATGTCGTAGCGGATCTGCACCCGCTGGGGGCTGAGGTAGTGCATGTCGACGTGGGTGCCGCGCCGCGTCTGGCAGAGCTCCATCACGGCGCCCACCTGCTCGGAGGGGCAGATCACCGTGGCCCGGATGTAGGGCTCTTCGATCGACTCGATCGTGCCCGGATCGGGCAGCTCGGTAGGGCTGCGGACCTCGAGCCGCTCACCGTTGGTGAGGTTCACCTCGTAACGCACGTTCGGCGTCGTCGCCAGCAGGTCGAGGCCGTACTCGCGCTCCAGGCGCTCGCGCACGATCTCCATGTGGAGGAGGCCGAGGAAGCCGCAGCGGAAACCGAACCCGAGCGCCTCGGAGGTCTCCGGCTCCCAGGACAGGGCGGCGTCGTTGAGGGCGAGCTTCTCGAGCGCGTCGCGGAGGTCTTCGAAGCGGTCGGTGTCAATCGGGAAGAGCCCGCAGAAGACCATCGGCCGGACCTCGCGGTAGCCCTCGAGCGCCCCGGTCGCCGGTCGTGCGAGCGAGGTCAGCGTGTCGCCGACACGAAGCTTGGCGACGTCCTTGATCCCGGTGATCAGGTAGCCGACGTCGCCCGCCTCCATCCCCTGCACGCCGGTCATCGCCGGCCGGAAGAAGCCGATGTCGTCGATGTCGGCCTCGGTGCCGTTCTGCATCGCAAGGATCCGCTCGTGCTTGCGGAAGGAGCCGTCGACCATCCGCACGTAGGCGATCACGCCGCGGTACTGGTCGAACTCGGAGTCGAAGATCAGCGCCCGCGTGGGTGCCTCCGGCTCGCCCTTCGGGGCCGGGATGTGCTCGACGATCGCCTCCAGCACCTCGACCACTCCCTCCCCGGTCTTGGCGGAGATCCAGAGCGCTTCGCCGGGGTCGCCACCGGTCAGGTCGGCGATCTCCTGGGCGACCCGCTCGGGCTCCGCACCCGGCAGGTCGACCTTGTTGATGACCGGGATCAGCTCCAGCCCGTTCTCGATCGCCAGGTAGGTGTTGGCGACGGTCTGCGCCTCGACGCCCTGGGCGGCGTCGACGACCAGCAGGGCGCCCTCGCAGGCGGCGAGGCTGCGCGAGACCTCGTAGGAGAAGTCGACGTGGCCGGGGGTGTCGATCAGGTGCAGGTGGTAGGTCTCGCCGTCGGTGGCCTTGTACTCGACCCGCACCGCCTGCGCCTTGATCGTGATCCCACGCTCGCGCTCGAGGTCCATCGAGTCGAGCATCTGCGCCTGCATTTTCTTCGGGTCGACGGCACCGGTGATCTCGAGGATGCGGTCTGCCAGGGTCGACTTGCCGTGGTCGATGTGGGCGATTATCGAGAAGTTGCGGATGCGGTCCATCGGGGTGCGGAGTATGGCCGACGGGCGGGGTTGGCCGGCGGGTCCTGTCGCGGCGGGAGGGGGGCACTGCGGGCAGTCCACGGGCTGTCCTCGACCCCCCTCCCACCACGCCACCCGCCGGAGAGGCGTCTGTCGGCTAGCGTCGGCAACCCGAAGGATCCAGGTTGCCCCTGAGCTTGTAGATGACCGTCGGCGGCTCTTGCAAGACCACTGCTGTGCTTGGAGCTTTTGTCCAGCGGGCGGTGGGTGGGTACGGGGGCTTGCCGGGTTCGATGCGGTCTCTAGAGGCGATGACGTAGTCGTAGTCGCCGGCATTTAGGAGCGCGCGCCAGCGGGGGCAGGTCGTCGGGGCGGTGAAGCCGCCGTGGGGCTGTTCTTCGCCGACGTAGTCGACTTCCTTGCTGAGGTCGCGGCCGAAGAGTGGGTACTGGCGGGTGCTGGTCGTCGCGATGCGGGCGTCATCGATTCCCTGGGCCCATTTGAAGGCCGCGTTGAGGCCCGGGGTGGTGAAAGTTGGATCTGCGTATCGGCTCTGGAGGTAATGCCGCTGAATGGGATAGCCCACTGCCACCGCCACGAACAGGAGGCCGGTCACGCGCCACGTCGCCCATCCCCACCGCTGACTTTGTCGTTGGGGGGGCATATACACGGAAAAAGACGAAGTCAGCCAGGAGGAGGAGAGACGGTCGCGTAGTTGGGGGGACGCGGGGAGCAGGGCGAGGGCGAGGACAAGAGCGGGGGCGAGGTAGCGGAGGCCGGACTCGAAGCCGCGGGGCGTGCCGTCGGGACCGGAGGCCGAGGTCGGGGCGACCAGCCAGGCCAAGGCGGCGGCCAGGCCGGCGAGGGCAGCGACTCGGAGTATCGGGTCGGCGCGGCGGCCGAGACAGAGGAGCAGCCCGGCGAAGGCAAGGGCGCCGATGAGTGGCCAAAACACGGTGAGCCCGTGGTGCAGACCGGGCAGGAGCCAGTCGGACCAGACCGATGTGTCGCCCAGATAGCCGAGGACGCTGTGGCCTTCGCGCCCGCCCAGGGCCTGGTCGGGCGCGGGGAGCGAAATGGGGCCGAGGTCGTCAATCCACGGCAGCGGGTTACCGGTGTGGACGAGGTTCCGCAGGTACCAGTAGCCGCCGCCGGCGAGAGCGGCTCCTGCACTCACGCCAAGCGCGCGCCATCGCTGTCCCCTCGGGGCCACCACAGCCAAGCCGATCACCAGCACCGTGACCGGCAGCAGGAAGTTCAGCTTCGTCCCCGCCGCAAGCCCGGCTGAAAGCCCCACAACCGCCAACGGGCACAGCGCGAACGCAGTTCCACTTGCAGGCAGGTAGGAACTGCGTTCGCGCTGGGCCAGGGCAATCGCCACACCGGTCAGGAGGAAGAAGATCCCGACGATGTCGTTCCGCGCCTCGCCCGCCTGATCGGAGAGAGCAGGCAAGCTCAGCGCGATGGCGCCCAGGGCCAGCGAGAACGGCGCGACTCGATACGGCCGGCCGATACACCAG
>DASUIY010000366.1:0-2265 GCA_036279555.1 Solirubrobacterales bacterium
TCGCGCCCGCCCAGGGCCTCCCCGATCTGCGGCAGCGAGGCCTGGGTTTCCTCTCGAATCAGGTACATGGCGATCTGACGCGGCAAGGCGACATCGCGCGAGCGGCCCCGCCCGAGGAGCAGCGCCGGATCCAGGTCGAAGTGCTCGGCTACGGCGGCGATGATCCGATCGGCCGTCAGGGCGCCGGGCCGCGGGAGCAGATCGGCCAGCGCGATCTCGATCAGCTCCGACGATAGAGGCTGGTTGCTCAGGTCCGAGTAGGCCAGGACGCGGGTCAGGGCGCCTTCGAGCTCGCGGATGTTGCTCTGCACCCGGCGGGCGATCAGCTCGAGGTGCTGGGATTCGACGCTGCGCCCGGCGCGTTCGGCTTTGGAGCGCAGGATGGCCAGGCGCGTCTCCAGGTCCGGCGGCTGGATATCGGCCGTCAGGCCCCACTCGAACCGCGAGCGCAATCGCTCCTCGAGGGTGACCAGCGCCTTGGGCGGGCGGTCTGACGAGATCACCAGCTGCTTATCCTGGCCGTGCAGGGCGTTGAAGGTATGGAAGAACTCCTCCTGGGTCGACTCCTTGCCGGCAATGAACTGGATGTCGTCGATCAGCAGGACGTCGATGCGCCGGTAGCGCTCCCGGAAGGCCTCGGTCGTGTGCGTGCGGATGGCGTTGATCAGGTCGTTGGTGAAGTCCTCCGACGAGACGTACAGCACCTGGAGCCCCTGCGCCGCCGTGGCGTTGCCGACGGCATGCAGCAGGTGCGTCTTGCCCAGGCCGACGCCACCGTACAGGAAGAGCGGGTTGTAGGCTCGCGCCGGATTCTCGGCCACCGCCAGCGTGGCGGCGTGGGCCAGCCGGTTGCTTGGGCCGACGACGAAGCTCTCGAAGGCGTAGCGCGGGTTGAGGTGTACGACCGATGCGGCCGGAGGACGCTGCACAGGGGCCGTCACCAACGCCGGCGCGACGTCTTCGTCGGACGCCTCTCCCTGCCAGACGACAAACCGGACCTCGACCGTGCGGCCCGCCAGCCCGGTGAGCACGCGCTTCACGGTCGACAGCATGCGATCTTCGAGCCAGTCGCGTGCGTAGGCGTTCTGCACGCCCACGATGAAGGCGCCGTCCTCGTAGGCCAGGAGCTCCGCGTCGCGAACCCAGGTGTCAAACGTCGCCCGAGGCAACTCCATCTGCAGTTGACCAAGGGCCGCCTGCCACAGTCGCTCCGCGTTCATGCGATTCTCCCTGGAACCGGGACGCAGATTCCCCGTGCGCATATGCGCGCCCGTCCCGGTCTGGACCAACCTGTATCGGCTTCGTGTGGCAAACCGCCGTCGGAGAGACGGCTTCCAGCACTGATCGACGAAGGCCGCGAAACGGGATTCCTTCCATCGACCAACGGATGCATTCTAACAAAGCCGCGGCCGCGGTTCAAGTCGATCCACCGACGCCAACCTAAAAACAATCGATGTTTTAAGACGCGGGCATGTTAACGCCGAACCGTTGGATGATCGCTTCGCGCCGCGATCCTCCTCCCGAGCGGGTCCCGAGGCTGCCCCACATCCGTTGCCTCGGCTTTGTTCGGGGCCACATCTGGCGTAGAACACGAAGCCCGCGTTGGATCGCCGTTGCGGTGCCTCGCAACTTAAATCGGGGCCCGAGCGAAAACGCCGGTGCGGTGCGAAAGGAACAGGCAGAATCGAGCGTCGCCGTCGAAAGTCAATCGGACGCCGTCGAGTCGCCCTGCGGCAGCGCCAGGGACAGCGCCTCGCGCACACTGCGCGCTTCGAGCACCTGCAGGCCCGGCGCGCCGCCCAATTCCATCCGTGAGCTGCGCGGCACGATCGCGCGGCGGAATCCGAGTCGGGAGGCCTCGCGCAGCCGGGCCGGAAGCTGAGCCACAGCCCGCAATTCCCCCGAAAGCCCGACTTCGCCGATCAGAACTAGGTCTGCCGGCAGCGGACGATCCCAGGTGGACGATGCCACGGCGGCAGCGATCGCCAGATCAGCAGCCGGCTCTTCAACCCGCAATCCCCCGACGACGTTGACGAAAGCGTCCTGCTCCGCCAATTTAATGCCCACTCGACGGGTCAGTACCGCCAGCGTCAACAGCAAGCGGTTGGGATCCACACCGTTGGCCGTCCGCCGCGGGTGACCGAAAGTCGTCGGACTGGTCAACCCCTGGACCTCGACCAGCAGCGGCCGCGTGCCCTCCATCGTCACGGCAATCGCCGAGCCCGGGGCATTGACGACACGCTCGGCCAGGAAGACCTCGGACGG
>DASUIY010000367.1:0-2412 GCA_036279555.1 Solirubrobacterales bacterium
GATGGCCCCGGCCGCCGCGAACAGGTCCTCGGCCAACCGCGCACGGTCGGCACCGGCCCCGAGGGCGCCGGTGAACGCTGCGCGGCTCGCGACCGCAGCTGCGCGTGAGGAACCCTGCATCAGGCGTCCTCACCCTCGTGCACGCCGACCTTCTCGCGCTTGACGTCGCCGGCCTCGAGCTCGGCGAGGAAGCGCTCGACGATGCCCTTCTGGCGGGTCTCGTCCTGGAGCGACTCGCCGACGATGCGGCTCGCCAGATCGGTGGAGATCCGGCCGACCTCGCCCCGGAGGGAGACGACGGCCTGCTGGCGCTCGGCCTCGATCTGCTTGTGGGCGGTCTCGGAGATGCGAGACGCCTCGGCCGCGGCCTGCTCACGCATCTCGGCGATGATCCGCGCGCCCTGGGCCTTGGCCTCCTCACGGATGGTCGAGGCCTCGGCGCGAGCCTCCGTCAGCTGCGCCTGGTACCGCTCGAGAGCGGCCTGGGCCTGGGCCTGGGCCTCCTCGGCCTTGTGCATGCCGCCCTCGATGGCGGCGGTGCGCTCGGCGTACGCCTTCTCGAGGTTGGGCACGACCTTCGTCTGGACGACCCAGAAGAAGACCGCGAAGGCGATCAACCCGAAGATGAGCTCCGGGAGGTACGGCAGGATCGGCATGGTTGCCGACGGCTCCTCCGTCGCAGTGGCAAACAGCTGCACGGGTACTCCTTGTGCCTAGGTGCTACGAACGTTCGGGAACGAGGGCGATGAAGGTCGTCAGCTCTTCAGGAAGTAGAGAACGAGACCGAAGATCGCGAGCGCCTCGGCGAGCGCGAAGCCCAGGATGGCGATCGGCTGCAGGAGCTTGCCGGACTCAGGCTGGCGGGCGACACCGTTGATGTAGGCGGCGAAGATCAGGCCGACGGCGATGGCCGGGCCGATGGTCGCGAGGCCGTAGCCGACGAGCGAGATAGAACCGGTCACGATGATTCCTCTTTCGTGTTTTTCGTGGATCCGACCGACACGGTGCCGGCGGAAGCGTGGGGGTGTTCGGTTGTGGGTCAGGCGGGACGTGCGTGCGGTGTGGTGTCGACGATCAGTGCTCGTCGACCAGGGCGCCGCCGAAGTACGAGGCGGCAAGGAGCGTGAAGACGTAGGCCTGCAGGAACTGGACCAGGCCCTCGAACAGGGTGAAGACGAAGGCGAGCAGGAACGACGGGACGGCGGCGAGCTTGAGGGCGAAGGACTCGGCCAGGAGCAGCTCGTAGCCGCCGACGATGAAGACGACGAGGAGCATGTGGCCGGCGAACATGTTGCCGAAGAGTCGGAGGGCGAGCGTCAGGGGCCGCGTGATGAAGAACGTGATCAGCTCGAGCAGGAAGATGAAGGGCTTGATCCAGCCCGGCAGCCCGCCGGGGAGCAGGAAGGCGAAGTAGCCGCCGAGGCCGTGCTTCTTGATGCCGATCGCGTGGTACATCACGTAGACCACGATCGTCAGGGCGATCGGGAAGCCGATGCGCGACATCGTCGGCATCTGGAACGGCGGGATGATGCCGAAGAGGTTGTTGAGCAGGATCAGCGTGAAGAGCGTGAAGAGCACCGGCACGAACTTCATGAAGTCGCGGGAGCCGATCATGTCCTTGGCGATGCCGTTGCGCACGAAGTTGTAGATGCCCTCGGTAAGCCACTGGCCCTTCGAGGGCACGACCGCGGCTCGCTTCGTCGTGGTGACGAGCCACACGGACAGGATCACGACGGACAGTGCGAGGACGACCATCGGGCGGGTCACGTAGAACAGGTCGCCCACCTGGAACAGCGGCTGCCAGAAGAGCTCCGGCTTGGGCGGGAAGTGGCTCTCGCCCTCCGTGGCCAGGGTGCCCAGCGTGGACGCCAGCACTGTGAAGCTCACAAGGTCTCCTTGGTCGTGAATGTCGTGAACGAAAGGGCCGACGGGCCCAGTCCTGCGGCCAGGCCGCGCGATCCCTCGCACGTGACCCGACCGTTCAGGAAGTCGTGCGCACCTCTCAGGCAGGAATCAGAGAAAAGTGCTACTGCGTACCGTACCGGAGCCAGATGACGTACAACGACATGCCCATCCCGGCCAGCATGCCGACCAGCACGAAGAAACCCGTGCCCAGCCAGCGGTCGAGAAGCCAGCCGAGCCCGCCGAAGAGGGCCGGGCCGGTGACGAGGTAGGCGATGACACTGGCAGAGGTCTGGTCGGAGGCGAACTTCCCCGCCTCGAGGACCGGATTGTCCGGTTTGGGCTCGGACGGTGCAGGCTCGGCCCGATCCGGCTCGTCGGGCCCGCCGTGTCGTGGCAGGGACTTGTCCGTCATCGGGGACTCCTGGAGAGAGGAAGATCACGCGCCCGCCTTGGGCAGCGTGACGTCAGGGTAGATCTCGTGCCGCCCGCGGCGGAATCCGACGACTT
>DASUIY010000368.1:0-7171 GCA_036279555.1 Solirubrobacterales bacterium
GCGACCATCTCGGCCGGCCTGTTTCGCGGTTTCGACCGGGTGGCCGCGGCGCGATACTCGTTCCTGCTCTCGGTGCCGGCGGTGGTCCTGAGCGGCCTCTTCGAGCTGCGCAAGATCGGCGAGGATGGCAGTGCCTCGGTGGGGGCGACCGCGATCGCCACGCTTGTCGCCTTCGTCTCCGGCTACCTGGCGATCGCCTGGCTGCTTCGCTACCTCAGCACCCACACGCTGGAGATCTTCGTCGTCTACCGAATCGCCCTGGGGGTGCTGGTTCTGGCGCTGGCGGGGACCGGCGCGATCAGCTAGGCCTCCCAGGGACTCAGAAATGGCGAACGGCCCGGGGCAGTGGGCCGTTCGCGGTGACGAGAGAGGAGTCTCGCGGGAGTGGAGTTTGCCGCGCCCATGCACCCTCAGGGTGAACATCCAGAGAAATCGATCGACCCGAGTCGCCTCACTTTCCCGCAAATTACGCGCGTTCAGCTGTGAAAATCCTGTGAACGCAGGGGTTTTGACGACACAGCCGTCGCCGCAGACGCATACAATCCTGCCGTTAGCGCAGGGCACAGCTTCGTCAGCAACGACGGCCGCCACTTGAACCCACAGCAGACCATCCGGCTCGCAGTCATCGACGAGGACAGCGGTTTCGTCACCGTCCTGTCGAAGCGCACCGAGGCTGCCGGGTGGCAGCAGCGGGTCCTCACCAGTGCGATCCCGCCCGATGAGCTGGTGGCGATGAAGCTGAACGCACTGCTGATCGACCTCTCGGTGCTGGGCGATGAAGCCTGGAGCTACCTGGAGCGGGTCTGCGGGATGCTGCCCGACCTCGGCGTGGTCGTCTGCGCCGGCCGCTCCACCGTGGCTCAGCGGGTTCGTGCCCTGCGCCTCGGGGTCGACGACTGGATCGGCAAGCCCTGCCATCCCGAGGAGGTGATGGCGCGGATCGAAGCGGTCTCGCGCCGACGCCGACGCAGCCGCGCGGGCGTCGAGACCGGGCCTCTGGTCGCCGGCGAGCTGGAGATTCGCGCCGACCAGTTCCAGGCCTTCGTCGGCGACGGTAGCCTCGACCTCACCCGTCGCGAGTTCGAGTTGCTTCAGCTCCTCGCCGACGCCAAGGGCCAGGTGCTCGAGCGCGAGGCGATCTACCAGCGTGTCTGGGGATACGCGATGGCCCACGGCGATCGCTCCGTCGACGTCTTCATCCGCAAGCTGCGCCAGAAGCTGGAGAAGCGCTCGCCCGGCTGGAGCTACATCCACACCCACTTCGGCGTCGGCTACCGATTCGACCCGGAGCCGACCGGCGGCACCGAGCCGGCGACGCCTGCCGCGGAACCCGTTGCACCGGCCGAGGCTCCGACCGGCGCTGTGGATTCACAAGTAGTTCACAGCAGCTTTACGCCCGCGTAACCGCTACCGCGCCGGTCACGGCGATCTTTGCTCGGGATGCTGGAGATCCGTCCTGAGGAGCACGCGGCGCTGGTCGACGGACGGCCCCTCAGCCTGACCATGCGCGAGCTGCAGCTATTGACGATGCTGGCGGCGCACCCACAGCGCATCCTCACCCGCGAGGAGCTCTACGCCGAGGTTTGGGGGCGCGAACCGCGCAACGATGACCGTTCGGTCGACGTCTACGTCAGCCGCCTGCGCTCGAAGCTGAGCGAAGCCCTTCCCGGGCAGAGCCTGATCCACACCCATAGCGGCATCGGCTACCGCTTCTCGCCGGATGGATGACCCGCTCCACAAAGCGAACTAGATTTCTTATATCGTTCTCGAATCTTTGAGTCACTGAAAATAAGAACGCTGGCAGTTTTCCTCTCGGTCGCGGTGCTGGGGTTCGGCATCGCCGCCTGCGGCGGCGATGCCGACGGCGGCGATTCGTCAGGCGGCGGGGGTGGCGATTCGTCCGGCAGCACCGAAGGCCAGATCGTCGGCGCCGGGTCAGTCGCGCAGGAGATCGCACAGGAAGTCTGGACGGCGGGATTCAAAGCGGCCGGCTCCGGGGAGTCGATCTCCTACGACGCGGTCGGCTCGGCAGAGGGCCGTCGGCGCTTCATCGAGGGAGAGGCCGCTTTTGCCGCCAGCGACACTCCGCTCGAGGGGGACGAGCTCACCGAAGCCGCCGAACGCTGCGAGCCGGGTGAACTGATCGAGCTTCCTCTCTACATCTCGCCGATAGTCGTCTTCGCCAACCTCAAACTCTCGGCGATGGAACTATCGCCGCAGACGCTGGCGAAGGTCTTCAACGGGGAAATCACCCGCTGGGACGATCAGACGATCCAGCGGGAAAATCCGAGCATCGGCCCGATCGGGCTCCCGCCCAAGCTTGCCATCGAGCCGGTCGGCCTCTCCGAAGAGCCGGCGATAACCGAACAGGTAACCGCCTACCTGGACTACGAGGCCCCGTCCGTCTGGGACTACGGAACCACCGAGGAGTGGCCGGTCGACGGCAGCGAGACCGCGTCCGACGCGGCGAGCGTTGGCGAAGTGGTCGGGGCGGAAGACGGCAGGGTCGGCTACATCGACCTCAGCCACGTCGGGCAGCTGTTCGGAGTGACCCGGCTCGCCGCCCGGGGTGGGTTCTTCGTCGAACCGAGCGCGCAGACCACCACGTCGAGGCTCGAAAGTGCGCATCTGGACAAGGCGCTCAGCAAGGGGCCGCGGATGCTCCCGGTGGAGCTGGAGCAGAAGGTGCCGCCGGGGTCCTACCCGCTCGCCCTGGTCTCCTACTTGATCGCCTGCACCGATTACGACTCGGCTCGCGAAGCCGCCGCCGTGGAGGCATACGTCAAGTACGTGGCCGGCCGCAAAGGCCAGGAAGTCTCTGCGGAAAGTGCCGGGACGGCCTACGCGCCGCCCTGGCTGCGGAAGAAGATCAGCGCAGCCGTCGGTTGACGCGATTTACGTAACCGCAGCGCGTCTTTACATCTTTTTCACATCCTCGATACAGGCGGATAACAAGCTGCCTGGAGGCCGCTGCGAGTGTGGCGCCGTCAGCGGCCGCAGGGCCGTCCACTGGAGTGAACAACGTGAAGGAGACAGAGTGATTAGCTCTAGAAGGCTCGTGGTCGTCGCCTCTATCGCCGTCCTGGCAATCGGGGTCGCGGCCTGCGGCAGCGACGACGAAAGCACGGCCGGCGGCGGCAGCGACCTCTCGGGGTCGATTCGCATCGACGGTTCGAGCACGGTGGCGCCGCTCACCGAGGCGGTCGCCGAGCAGTTCGAATCCGAAAACTCCGGCGTCAAGGTGACGGTCGGCACCTCCGGCACCGGCGGCGGCTTCGAAAAGTTCTGCGCCGGCGAGACCTCGATATCCGACGCCTCCCGCGCGATCGAGCCCGAAGAGGTCGAAGCGTGCGAGAAGAAGGGAATCGAGTTCGAGGAGGTGCGGGTCGCGACTGACGCCCTCACCGTCGTCGTCAACCCCGAGAACCCGGTCAACTGCCTCACCGTCGACCAGCTGGGCGCCGTCTGGGGCCCGGACTCCGAGCTCGACAACTGGAGCCAGATCCCCGGCCTGGAAGAGGAATTCGACGAGGAGCTGGCGCTCTTCGGCCCAGGCACGGACTCCGGCACGTTCGACTACTTCACCGAGGAAATCAACGGTGAGGAGGGCGCTTCGCGCAAGGACTACAACAACGTCGGCGAGAACGACAACGCCACCGTCACCGGCGTCGAGGGCTCGCCGGGCGGCATGGGCTACTTCGGCTACTCCTTCTACCTGGAGAACGAAGGCGCCCTGAAGGCGCTGGAAGTCGACGGCGGCAAAGGCTGCGTCGCACCCTCGGCCGAAACCGCTCAGAACGACGAATACGTGCCGCTGAGCCGGGCGCTCTTCATCTACCCCAGCGCCGAAGCGCTGGAAGAACCGCAGGTGAAGGCGTTCGTCGACTACTACCTGGACAACGTCAACGAAATCGCCGAATCGGTCGGCTTCATCCCGCTGACCGAAGAGCAGCTGGAATCGTCCAAGGACGCCACCGCGAAGCTCGGTTAGTTGCTGCAGTCCTCCAAACCCCGCTACGGCGAGAAGGCCATCCAGGGCCTTCTCGCCGCCTGCGGGATCCTCTCCGTGCTGACGACGACGGCGATCGTCGTCTCCCTGATCGGACCGACGATCGGCTTCTTCGAGATCGTCCCGGTCGGCGACTTCCTCTTCGGCACCGACTGGACGCCGCAGTTCGAACCACCCAGCTTCGGCGTGCTGGCGATCGTCGCCGGCACGCTCAACGTGGCGCTCTGGGCCATGCTCTTCGCCATCCCGATAGGTCTCGGCGCTGCGGTCTACCTGAGCGAGTACGCGAGCCCGCGCGTCCGCAAGACGGTGAAGCCGGTGCTCGAGATCCTCGCCGGCATCCCCACCGTTGCGATCGGCTTCTTCGCCGCCAGCTTCATCCTGCCCGAGATCATCCAGCCGCTCTGGCCCGGCGAGTTCCTCGGCGGTGCCGTCGGCAAGCCCTTCCTGGCACTCGCCGGCGGCCTCGGCGTGGGCTTGATGATCGTGCCGATCATCGCCTCGATCTCCGAGGACGCGATGTCGGCCGTGCCGAACGGCCTGCGCGAAGGTGCCTACGCGATGGGCGCGACGAAGATGAAGGTGGCGACGCGAGTGGTCTTCCCGGCGGCGCTCTCCGGCATCGTCGCCTCGATCGTGCTGGCCATCTCGCGGGCCGTGGGCGAGACGATGATCGTCCTCCTCGCCGCCGGATCGACCCCAAACTTCACCCTCAACCCGGTCGAGCCCATCCAGGCGATGACCGCCTACATCGGCGTCACCGCCACGGGTGACATCTCGACCGGCTCGCTCGACTACAAGTCGGTGTTCTCGGTCGGCACCGTGCTCTTCGTGATGACGCTGGCGATGAACATGGTCAGCATCAGGCTGGTCCGCAGGTACCGCGAGGTCTACGAGTGATGACGGGGCACGGGGCGGCGGCCCCTCGCAATCGCCTGGCCGTCGCCGGCGCCCGCGCGACCACCGTCGCGATGCTGCGCAGCCAGCCGCGCCGCGACGTGATCCTCAACGCTTTCTTTGCGGGGATGCTCCTGCTGGCGATCCTGATCGCGCTGGCCGGCCTGTTCGCCCTCCTGGCCCAAGCCTTCGTCAAAGGCGCCCCGGCGCTCAGCACCGATCTCTTCACCAATCCCCCCTCGACCGCCTTCCCCGAGAAAGCCGGCTTCCGCCCGGCGATCATCGGCTCGCTCCAGCTGATCGCCGGCGTGATCCTCTTCGTCATCCCAGTGGGCATCGGTGCGGCGATCTACCTCGAGGAGTACGCCGACAAGTCGAAGTGGTGGAACCGGCTGATCGAGGTCAACATCCAGAATCTCGCCGCGGTCCCCTCGATCATCTACGGCATCCTCGGCCTCGCCTTCATCGTCCGCGGGCCGCTCGACCTCGGCTTCATCCTTGCCGCCGGTTCGCTGACCCTGGCGCTGCTGGTGCTGCCGATGGTGATCATCGCCGCCCGCGAGGCGATCCGCGCGGTGCCCGACTCGATCCGCCAGGGCTCGCTGGCGCTGGGGGCGACCAAGTGGCAGACGATTCGCAGTCAGGTGCTGCCGGCCTCGATCCCCGGCATCGCCACCGGGGTCATCCTCGCCGTCTCGCGGGCGCTGGGCGAGACGGCGCCGCTGCTGCTGGTCGGGGCGACGGTCTTCGTCACCTTCGACCCGACGCCGTTCGGGTCCGACGGGTACTCGGCGATGCCGGTGCAGATCTTCAACTACGCGGTGCGGCCGCAGGAGGAGTTCCAGACGCTGGCGGCGGCGGGGATCATCGTCATGCTCGTCGTCCTGCTGGCGATGAACTCCTTCGCGATCTGGCTACGAAATCGTTACGAGCAGAGATGGTAGGTGGGCTAGGGTGAGCGAGATGGCGCAGGACGAGAGCAGAGCCGGGACAGGTCGCGAGGCTCGCGAGGCGGCGGCGGAGCGTGCCGCGATCGCGGTGCGGCCCGAGGAGTTCCAGCGGGGGAACGCCGGCAAGCGCGAGAAGGTCTTCGAGCTGAACGGGGTCGAGGTCCTCTACGGCGGCGTCTCTGCCGTGAAGGATATCTCGATGGATGTCCACCGCAACGACGTGACCGCCCTGATCGGTCCGTCGGGATGCGGCAAGAGCACGCTGCTGCGCTGCCTCAACCGGATGAACGACCTGATCCCGGCTGCGGAAGTGCGCGGCGAGCTGCTCTACCACGGCGAGGACCTCTACGGATCCGACGTGGACCCTGTCCAGGTGCGCAAGCTGATCGGGATGGTCTTCCAGAAGCCGAACCCGTTCCCCAAGTCGATCTACGACAACGTCGCCTTCGGCCCCCGCATCCTCGGCCGCAAGGACGATCTCGACTCCACGGTCGAGGGGGCCCTGCGCGGTGCCGCCCTCTGGGACGAGGTCAAGGACCGGCTGGAGAGCAACGCCTTCGGTCTCTCCGGCGGCCAGCAGCAGCGCCTCTGCATCGCCCGCTGCATCGCCGTCGAGCCCGACACGATCCTGATGGACGAGCCCTGCTCGGCGCTCGACCCGATCTCGACCGGCAAGATCGAGGATCTGATGATCGAGCTGAAGAACGAGTTCTCGATCGTCATCGTCACCCACAACATGCAGCAGGCTGCGCGTGTCTCCGACCGCACCGCTTTCCTCATGGTCGAGCTCGGCGCCGACGAGGACAACCGCTGGGGCCGGCTGGTCGAGTACGACGACACCGAAAAGATCTTCACCAACCCCGCCGACCCGCGCACGGAGGACTACGTCTCGGGCAAGGTTGGCTGATGGCGGCGACCGAAACCAGGGTCCACTACCAGGAAGAGCTGGAGCGGCTCGAGGCCAGCGCCCTGGGCGGCCTCGACCTCGTCAGCGACGCGCTGGAGCGGACGCTGGAGGCGGTCGAGCACCAGGACGTCGAGCTGGCGCAGCTCGTGGTCGCCGACGACGACCGCATCGACGGCCGCTACCTCGAGGTCCATCAGAGCCTGATCGCGCTGCTGGCGAGGCAGTCGCCGGTGGCGACCGACCTGCGGCTGATCTCGGCGCTCCTGCACGTGCTGAAGAGCATCGAGCGGATGGGCGACCAGTGCGTGAACGTCTGCAAGATGATCCCGCTGTCGGGCAATGAGCCGCCGGCGGATCGGGAGATGGTGAAGCTGATCCTCTCGATGGGCGGGCAGACCCGCACCCTGA
>DASUIY010000369.1:0-5286 GCA_036279555.1 Solirubrobacterales bacterium
GATCGGCGGCATGGCCGGCGTTTCTCACGGCTCGAACTATCCAAGCTTCGATCTCGACGTCCTCTATGCCCGCAACCGGGCAAACATCGAACGGCTCGTCGCTGCGCTCGAGGAGATCGGCGTGAGGCTTCGGGGGGCTCCGGCCGATCTCCCATTCGTCCTCGACGAGAGGACGATCGAAAACGGTGCGAACTTCACCTTCATAACGCCATACGGCGATTTCGACGTGCTGGCTGACGCCGCCGGCATGCCTCCGTATGAGGACTTGAGATCGGAGGCACTCGAGCAGGAGGTCTCCGGAGTCCCTGTGAAGATCGCATCGCTAGACCACCTGATCGCGATGAAGCGAGCTGCCAATCGCCCAAAGGACCAACTGATGGTCGAGGAGTACCTCGCCCTCGCCGACGAGCAGCGTCAGCCAGGGTCCGTGGACTAAGAGGACAGCGAGCGCGCCAGGGCGGTGAGCAGCCGCACGCCGAAGCCGTTGGCGTCGTTGCCGGTGTAGGAACGGCCGACGTCCCAGGCGGTGCCGGCGATGTCGAGGTGCGCCCAGGGCGTCTCGCCGACGAACTCCTCGAGGAAGGAGGCGGCGGAGATCGTGCCGGCCTTGCGCTTGGCCGCGGCGTTGGTGAGGTCGGCGACCGTTCCCTTCATCAGCTCCTTGTACTCGGGATGGAGGGGGAGGCGCCAGACCAGCTCGCCGGTCTCGCGGCCGACCTGCTCGACCTCGCCTGCGAGCTCGTCGTCGTTGGAGATCACCGCCGCGTAGGAAGAGCCCAGCGCGATCATCACGGCACCGGTCAGCGTCGCTATGTCGACGACCCGCTCGGCACCGAGCTCGATCGCGTAGGCGAGGGCGTCGGCGAGGATCAGGCGGCCCTCGGCGTCGGTGTTGTTGACCTCGACCGTCTTGCCGTTGTACTGGGTGATGACGTCGCCGGGCTTGATCGCCGTGCCCGAGGGCATGTTCTCGGTCGAGGGCACGACGGCGACCAGGTCGATCGCCAGCCCCAGCTCGGCGATCGCGCCGACGGCCTCGATCACCGCCGCGGCACCCGACATGTCCATCTTCATCTCGTGCATGCCGCCGGGGGTCTTCAGCGAGATCCCGCCGGTGTCGAAGGTGACGCCCTTGCCGACCAGGCCGAGCGTCTTCCCGGAGCCGCCACCGTCGTAGCGGAGGACGATCAGCTTCGGCTCCTCGGCGCTGCCCTGGCTGACCGCGACCAGGCCTCCCATCTTCTTGGCGGCGATCTCCTCGCGGCCGAGGACCTCGGTGCTGACCGCGGGATGGGCTGAGGCGATCTCTCGCGCTCGCCGGGCCAGGAACGACGGGGTGGCGACGTTGGAGGGCAGGCTCTGCAGGTCGCGGGCGCGGTTCTGCGCCTCGGCGCAGACGCGGGCGGCCTCCGCTGCCCCGGCGACGCCGTCGGGCGCCAGCAGGGTCAGCGAGTCGAGCGCGGACGGCTCGGGGCCCTCCGGGTCCTCGCTCTTGAAGCGGTCGAAGCTGTAGGAGCCGAGGATCGTGCCGGTGACCAGCCCCTCGGCGAGAGCGGCGTCGTCCTCGGAGCCGGGCAGGGCCCAGGCGATCGAGGCCGGGCTCAGCTTGCCGGCCTCTTTGGCTGTCAGCGCGGCAGCGACCCGGGCGCGCTCGGCGTCGAGCTCGTCGCGCTTGCCGAGGCCGGCGACGAGGACCCGGGCGGGGCTTTCGGGGTGCAGCGTCGCCAGCTTCTTGAAGCCTCCCTTGGCGTCGGCCGCCCCCGGCGCCGAGGCAAGCTCCGCCGGCAGCTCCTCGCCCTCGCAAAGCCCGACGGCGAGCACGTCCGCCTCGACCGCGGGGATCTCGACCTGGCTGACGGAGACCTTCATCAGCACGCGAGTGTATGACGTTGCGCACAGCGGATCCCTGCAGCCTCCCGCTATCGTCCCGGATGTGGGCCAGGCGGCCCTGATCGAGCCGAGACCCGGCATAAACACTCAGAGAAAGGCAGCCATGCCCAGCACAGTGATCCTCGGTACCGCACGCACGCCCTTCGGCAAGATGGGCGGAACCCTCTCCTCACTCGACGCAACCGACCTCGGCGGCCACGCCATCTCCGCGGCGCTCGAGCGCTCCGGCGTCGAGCCCGAGCAGGTCGAGCAGGTCGTCTTCGGCCAGGTCCTCCAGGCCGGCCAGGGGCAGATCCCCTCGCGCCAGGCCCAGATCAAGGGCGGCATCCCCAAGGAGGTGCCTTCGGAGACGATCAACAAGGTCTGCGCCTCGGGCATGCGCTCGATCGGCATCGCCGACATGGCGATCCGCGCCGGCGACACCGACGTCGCCGTCACCGGCGGCATGGAGTCGATGAGCCAGGCTCCCCACCTGCTGCCGGGCGCCCGCTTCGGCTACCGGATGGGACACGTCGAGACGATCGACGCGATGGTCCACGATGGGCTCACCAACCCCTTCACCCAGAAGCAGATGATCAACGAGGCGAGCGAGGTCTCCAACGAGCTGGAGATCACCCGCGCCGACATGGACCGCTTCGCCGAGCGCTCGCACCGGCTCGCCGCCGAGGCCACCGACGCCGGCCGCCTCGCCGACGAGATCGCCGGTGTCACGGTCAAGTCCCGCAAGGGCGAGAGCACGATCGAGTCCGATGAGGCAATCCGCGCCGAGACCACGGTCGAGACCCTCGCCGGGCTGCGTGCGATCGGCGGCGAGGACGCCACCCACACCGCCGGCAACGCCCCGGGCGTCAACGACGGCGCCGGTGCGATCGTCGTCGCCTCCGAGGAGTGGGCCGAAAAGGAAGGGCGCACCGTGCTGGCCCGCGTCCTCGCCTACGGCACCGTCGCCGACGACTTCCCCTACCTGGCGAAAACCCCGGCCAACGCCGCCAGGCAGGCGCTGGAGAAGATCGGCAAGAGCCCCGAGGACGTCGACCTCTGGGAGATCAACGAGGCCTTCGCCTCGGTCGCGCTCAACTCGATGCGGATGCTCGGCGTCGACGAGGAGAACGTCAACGTCAACGGCGGCGCGATCGCGCTCGGCCACCCGATCGGGGCCTCGGGCTCCCGCATCGTCGGCTCGCTCGTGCACGAGCTCGGCCGGCGCGGTGGTGGCCTCGGCGTGGCTGCGATCTGCTCTGGCGGCGGTCAGGGCGACGCGATAGTCATCGAGGTGTAGGGCCTTGCAGCGGGCGGCTGCCTTCTTCGACCTGGACAAGACCCTGATGGCGGGGTCCTCGGGAATGCAGTTCGCCCGCATCGCGGCCAAGCGCAAGATCGTCAGCCGCCGGCAGCTGGCCGGGTGGGTCGTGGAGCACATGCGCTACCGGCTGCGCGGTACGACCGACGCGCGCACCGAAGAGGTCCTGCGCGTCGCCCGGGAGCTGATCTCCGGCCTGTCCGCGACGACCGTCGACCGAATGGGGCCGGAAGTGATGGCGGCGATCCTGCCCCGCGTCTACCCGCAGATGCTCGACGAGGTCTACGCGCACCAGGACGCCGGCCGCGCCACCTTCATCGTCAGCGCCGCCGGTCACGACGTGGTCGAGTCGCTTGCCAACGTGCTCGGCATGGACGGCGGCATCGGCACGCGCTACGAGCTCGATGGCGAGGGCAGCTTCACCGGCCGCTTCGACGGCCCCTTCGTCTACGGCCCCGGGAAGGTCGAGGCGATGCAGGCCTTCGCTGCTGCGCACGACATCGACCTCGCCACCTCCTATGCCTATTCCGACTCGATCTCCGACCTGCCGATGCTGCGCGCGGTCGGCAACCCGGTCGTCGTCAACCCGGACCCCCCGCTGCTGGAGATCGCCCGCGAGGAGGGCTGGCAGACGCTGCGCTTCGAGCGCCTCGGCCGCCGCCTCGTCGCCGTCGCGGTCACCCTGCTGGCGACGGTCGCCGGCTTCGGCGGCTCCCGCATCGCCGCCCGCCGCAAGGCACCCCCGCCGCGGCGCTTCCCCGCCCGCCGCTAGCCTGTGACGATGGCCGCGAAGCCCGGTGCCAAGCCGGAGCTCGAGCAGCGCGAGGCGGAGTTCTCGACGATGTCGGGGCAGCCGATCGCACCGCTGTACGGGCCCGAGCAGGCGCCGGCCGACCCCGAGGCCACGATCGGCGCCCCCGGCGAGTACCCGTTCACCCGCGGGCCTTACGAGTCGATGTACCGGGGCAGGCTCTGGACGATGCGCCAGTTCGCCGGCTTCGGCACGGTTGAGGAGACCAACGAGCGCTTCCACTACCTGCTCGACCACGGCCAGACCGGCCTCTCGACCGCCTTCGACATGCCGACGCTGATGGGCTACGACTCCGACCACGTCCGCAGCCTCGGTGAGGTCGGCCGCGAGGGCGTCGCCGTCGACAGCCTCGACGACATGGAACAGCTCTTCGACGGCATCCCGCTCGGCGGCGTCACCACCTCGATGACGATCAACGCGCCGGCGGCGATCCTGCTCGCCTTCTACGTCCTCGTCGGCGAGAAGCAAGGCGTGCCCCCGGAGAAGCTCGGCGGCACGATCCAGACCGACATCCTCAAGGAGTACATCGCCCAGAAGGAGTGGTGCTTCCCGATCGAGCCGGCGATGCGGCTGGTCACCGACATGATCGAGTGGTGCACGGAGCACATGCCGCGCTGGCACCCGGTCTCGATCTCCGGCTACCACATCCGCGAGGCCGGCTCGACCGCGCAGCAGGAGCTCGCCTTCACGCTCAAGGACGGCTTCACCTACGTCGAGCGGGCGCTCGAGCGCGGCCTCGACGTCGACGACTTCGCCCCGCGCCTCTCCTTCTTCTTCAACGCCCACATCGACTTCTTCGAGGAGATCGCCAAGTACCGCGCCGCGCGGCGGATCTGGGCGCGGGAGATGAAGGAGACCTACGGCGCCAAGCGCGAGGAGTCGATGCGGCTGCGCTTCCACGCCCAGACCGCCGGCGTCTCGCTGACCGCCCAGCAGCCGCTCAACAACGTCGTCCGCACCTCGCTGGAGGCGCTGGCCGCGGTCCTCGGCGGCACCCAGTCGCTGCACACCAACTCCTTCGACGAGGCGCTGGCGCTGCCGACCGAGGAGGCCGTCCGGGTCGCGCTGCGCACGCAGCAGATCATCGCCCTGGAGTCGGGCGCCCCGAACACCCCCGACCCGCTCGGCGGCTCCTGGTTCGTCGAGAAGCTGACCGACGAGATGGAGGAGGCCGCCTACGGCTACTTCGCCCGGATCGACGAGCTGGGGGGGATGGTCGAGGCGATCCGCCGCAACTTCCCGCAGCGCGAGATCGCCGACTCCGCCTTCACCTATCAGCGCGAGC
>DASUIY010000370.1:0-5065 GCA_036279555.1 Solirubrobacterales bacterium
GCGATGACCGACTCACCCACCTGTACCTGGTCCGAATCACCGAGGGGCAAAGGGAAGAGCTTCTCCGCCGGGACGTCGACCTTCAACACGGCCAGGTCAGAATCGAGGTCCGTGCCGAGCACCTCGGCCCAGGCGCGCGTGCCCGACGGGAAGTCGACCTCGATCTCTTCGGCGTCGGCGACCACATGCTGGTTGGTGATGATGTGACCCTGCTTGTCGATGACGAAGCCGGAACCCTGCCCGATGGGCACAGTGGTCTCATGGGCGCCGCTGACGGTGGCGAAAGTCCAGATGGCCACCACTCCCGGATCGACGTTTCGGTACAACGCGGCGAGGTCCGCGGCAGGTGCCGCCGGGTTGCCAGGCGCGGGGGCAGGTGCAACCGGGTTGACGACCGTCTCGAGCGTCGGAATCGACTGCAGGACGGTTGGGGCCGTCGTCGGTAGGGTACAGGCCAACGCCGCCAGGAGCAGGGCCGAAAGGAAAAGACCACCACGACTCTTCATCTCTACCTCGTTCGATGGGCTTCGGCGGGACGGCCGATCCCGGGCTAGGGCTTGTGCAGCTTGGACAAGCGGAGGACCAGTTCGCGCTCCTCCGGGGAGAGCTGCGCGGGCAGGGCGACGCGCAGGCGGGCGAACAGATCGCCGTGCACGGAGGGGTGACGCAGCTGGGGCATGCCGCGGCCCTTCAAGCGGAACGTCTGCCCCGGCTGGCTTCCTGGCGGGATGGTCAGCACCACATCGCCTGCGGGGGTGGGGACCTTGACCTCGCCCCCGAGCAGCGCGGTATAGAGATCGGTGGGCGCCTCCACCGACAGGTCGTCCTCCTGGCGCTCGAAGCGCGGATCCGGATCGACCTCGACGACCAGATACAGGTCGCCTGACTGCGAGTGACCGCTTGCCCCTTGCCCGCTCAGGCGGACGCGCGTGCCGCTGCGCGCGCCGGGGGGGATGCTGACCTCCAGGCGCTTGCCGTCGCGATCGAAGGCGCGGCGCGCACCGTGGTAGGCCTCGGACAGGCTGATGCGCACCGGCTGTTCCAGGTCGCGGCCACGGCGCGCAGGCTGGGGACGGGTTCCCATTCCGCCGAACATCGTCTGGAAGAAGTCGGAGAAGCCGCCGCCGAATAGTTCGTCCAGGTCGCCGACCTCGACGCGTACGCCGCCGGGGGACCCGCTTGCCCATTGCGACCAGTCGAACCCGCCCGGGGCGCCGCCCGTTCGCTCCCAGGCCTGATACGAGGAGCCGAGCTGGTCGTACTTGGCGCGTTTGGCCGGGTCGCCGAGGACCTCGTACGCCTCGTTGATCTCCTTGAATCGCTCCTCGGCTCGCGGGTCACCGGGGTTCTTGTCGGGGTGATGCTGGACGGCCAGCTTGCGGTAGGCGCGCTTGAGTTCCTTCTCGCCGGCAGTGCGTTCGACGCCGAGAATCTTGTAGTAGTCCTTATACTCCATAGGCCTCTCGCCGCGCCTCGGATTGTATGTGCGTCACCGGGCTCACGTCAAGGTGAGCGGGGCGGGACTCACCCGGCTCTCACCCCGCTTGCGCTCGGGCGGCAGGCGGGCTTCCGTGCTATCATAAACGCATGATGCCGAACGCGCAGCGCGGCCGGGTCCTTTTGGTCGATGACGACCCGGATGTCCTCGATCTGCTGGCGCGCCAGGTCCTGCAGCCCCTTGGATACCTGGTGCAGACGGCGGATGACGGCGGCGCGGCGATTCAGCACGCCCTCAACTTCTCCCCGGACCTGATCGTTGCCAGCCTGACGCTGCCCGGCTTGAGCGCCAAGGACCTGCTGGTGGCGATGCGTTCCCAGGGCATGGAAGTCCCGATGCTGGTCACCGCGCCGGAGGGGATGGAAGCGGCCGCCATTCAAGCCTTCCGCCTCGGGGCGCGCGACTACCTGGTCAAACCGCTGCGCGAGGCCGAGGTCGTTTCGGCTGTCGAACGGGCGTTGAGCGAAGTCCGCCTGCGCAACGAGCGGCACCAGCTGGCCGAGCAGCTGTCCGAGAGCAACCGGGAGCTCGAGCGCAGGGTACGAGAGCTGACGACGCTGTACGGGATCGGCAAAGCGGTGACGTCGACGACCAACCAGGCCCAGTTGTTCAGCAAGCTGGTCGACAGCAGCCTGTACGTGACCGAGGCGGATCTGGGCTGGGTGCTGCTACTCGAGGATCGATCGAAGCAGTTGGTCCTGCGGGCGCAGCGCAACCTGCCGCCGGCGGTGGCGGCCCGGCTCCACCACCCGTGGGACGACGGCGTGAGCTCGCTGGTCCTGTTGTCGGGCGAGACGCTGAACATCTACGGCGAAGGCCTGACCAAGTTCAAGATGGCGCGCCTGGGGAAAGCGGCGCTCATCGCCCCGATCAAGGTGCGCGATCAGCCGATCGGCGTGATCAGCGTCGCTCGGCAGGAACACCGTCCGTTCAGCGAACGCAGCCAGGCCATGCTCGAAGCCGTGGCGGATTACGCTTCCATCTCTCTGGTCAATGCCCGCCTGTTCCAGGCGCTGGAAGAACGCGCCCGGCGACTGCAGAAGGCGATCGAAGACGCCCAAGCCGGGGCGCCGACCAGCAACGAGATGTTGGGACTGCTCGACCGGCGGCTGCGTCACATCCAGGGAGAGGTGGCTCACCTGTTGACCGTGGTTCAGGAACCCGGGCTGCGAGCCTCACTGGAAGCCATCGGGCACGACCTCGAGAGCGTCCTCCGCCAGATGGGCGAGACCCCTGCCCGCCCGGCCTAAGCCCGAGCGCCACGGCCGGGAGCCCACGGAAGTACCATATTCGCGGCGCGGGCGGCCGTGTTAGTGTCAGAACGTGACCCCGCCGTCTGCTGAGGAAGCATGGGCGAAACCATTCTGATCGCCGACGACTCGGCAGAGACCCGCAAGTTCCTCGAACAGACCGTCCTCAAACCCTCCGGGTACTCGGTCTACTCCGTCGGCGACGGCATGTCGGCGCTGACCTTGATCCGCGAGCTGCAGCCCGATCTGGTGCTCACCGACGAACACATGCCGGGCCTGAAAGGGCTGGACCTGATCCGCCGAGTCAAGCGCGATCTGCCGATGTTGCCCGTGATCCTGATGACCGCCGAAGGCTCGGAGGCGCTGGCGGTTGAGGCGCTGCGAGCCGGCGCGGCGGACTACCTGGTCAAGCCGTTTGACGCCGAACACCTGCTGGCGGCCGTCGGGCGCGCCATGACCATCGGCCGCCGGGGCCGGGACATCCTCAAGGTGCAGGCTGAATCGCGCGCCGGCGCCCAATCCCTCGAACGCCGCCTGCACGAGCTCGAAGCCCTGGCCCACATCGGCCGGACGGTCACGGCCATGCTCGATCTCGATCAGGTCCTGACCACCGTGGTGGAGTCGGCCGTCGGCCTGACCGAGGCCGAAGAAGGCAGCCTGCTGCTGCTGGACGAGGAGAGCGGCGAGCTGACCATGCGGGCTTCGATGAATTTCGACGACGAGTTTGCCCGCACCTTCCGCCTCAAGGTCGAGGATTCGCTGGCCGGCCAGGTGATCGCCAGCGGCCAGCCGGTGATCCTGGATGAGGGCGCCCCGCAGAAGATCAAGACCTCCTACCTGGTGCAATCGCTGCTCTACGTGCCGCTGCGCGCTCGCGGCCGCACGATCGGCGTGCTCGGGGTGGACAACCGCAAGGCCGGGCGCTCGCTGACCAAAGAGGACATGACCGTGGTGATGGCGATGGCCGACTATGCCGCCATCGCCATCGAGAATGCCCGTCTGTACAACCGCTCGGAATCCGAACGCGTCCAGTTGGAGACGATTCTGACGCAGACGGAGGACGGCGTGATCGTCGTCGATCCGGAGAACCGCCTGTTGCTGATCAACCGCACAGCGGCGGAGGCGTTCGAGGCGCACGAGCCTCTGCTGGGACGCTCGCTGGTGGAGACGCTCGAGCATCCGCAGATCCTGGCCCTGATGCGCGCCCCGGGCAACGCCCCGCGGCGCGAGGAGATCGAGCTCAAGGACGGGCGCGTGGTCAACGCCCAGCGCACCCCGATCGAAGGCGTGGGTCAGGCGCTGGTGATGCAGGATATCACCCATCTCAAGGAGCTCGACCGGATCAAGTCGGAGTTCGTCACCACCGTCTCGCACGACCTGCGTTCCCCGCTGACCGCCATCCTCGGCTATGTAGAGCTGATCGAACGGACGGGGGAGGTCAACGACCAACAGCGCGAGTTCATTCGCCGGGTGCAGGCGAGCGTCGAGCACATCACGGCCCTGATCTCCGATCTGCTGGACCTGGGGCGGATCGAGGCCGGGCTGGATTCAGCCCGCGAGAACACCCCGCTGGTGGTGCTGGCACGCTACGCCGTCGAGACGCTGCGCAACGTGGCCGAAACCCGCCGGCTGACGCTGGAGGCTGAACTACCGGAGGATCTGCCGCTGATCAACGGCGATCCGATCCGCCTGCGCCAGATGATCGGCAACCTGCTCGAGAACGCCCTCAAGTACACGCCCGCCGGCGGGCGGGTACGGATCGAGGCGCTGGCCGAGGCGGATCAGGTGATCCTGCGCGTGACCGACACCGGCCCGGGGATCCCCCCGGCGGAGCAACCCTATCTGTTCGACAAGTTCTTTCGCGCCTCGAATGTGCCCGACGACGTCTCCGGCACAGGCCTTGGCCTGTCGATCGTCAAATCGATCGTCGACAGCCACAACGGCCGCATCTGGGTCGATTCGGCGCTGGGAAAGGGATCGCGCTTCACCGTCGTCCTGCCGGCAGTCACCACCTGAACCTGGCCGCAACAGGCCATGCCCCCGATCGCCTATGATCATGTCAAGGACTCGCACACGCCGGACCGGACTCGCCGCCGCTTCGCAGTGCCGATCTGCCGGCTGACCAGCCTTGGATTCGGCGAGGTCTGCATCATTCGTGTGCGATTGTGGACGCGAGAAGGAAGAGCGCGCTGCCAAAGGCAGCGCGCTCTTCCTTTTCGCGTCCACAATCGCACACGAATGATGCAGACCTCGCCGAATCCAAGGCTGGTCAACCGGCAGATCGGCACTGCGAAGCGGCGGCGAGCCCGGTCCGGCG
>DASUIY010000371.1:0-3335 GCA_036279555.1 Solirubrobacterales bacterium
GACCGACCGCGGCGACATCGTCGCCCGCGCCGCCGAGCTCGGGGCCGACCTCGAGCAGGGCGCAGGGGTGCTGATCCTTCACGTGGCGCCGCGTGCGGCGCAGACGGGTGAGTGGCGAGCACGGGTGATGACCCTGGCGCAGCGGGCGCTGCGCTCGCTGGCACCGGGCTCGCTGGCGAGCCTGGATGGGGAGGAGGCGGCGCAGATCGCGGTCATCGTCCCGGCCGAGGACGAGGCCCGGGTCGAGCGCGCCGCCGCCGGGCTCGGCCGCGAGCTGGAGGACGGCCTCTCGGGGTTCCACCTGACCATCGGCCACAGCCGCCGCGCCGCCGACCCGGTCGACCTCTACCGCGCCGGCAACGAGGCGCGGCTGGCGGTCAACGTCGGCGAGGCCGAAGGCCGGGCGGTGCTGGCCTTCGAGGAGACCGGCTCCTACCGCCTGCTGCTGCCGGCGATGAGCGAGGACCCGCGCGAGCTCGAGCGCTTCTACGCCGAGACGATCGCGCCGCTCTCCGCCTACGACGAGCAGTACGAGACCGAGCTGGTAGCGACGGTGGAGGCTTATCTCGACAACGACGGCAACGTCGCCGCCACCGCCAAACAGCTCTTCACCCACCGTCACACGATCCGCTACCGCCTCGAGCGCGTGAAAGAGCTCTGCGGCCACGACGTCTCCGCCACCGAGGGCCGCGAGAAGCTCGGCCTCGGCCTCAAAACCATGCGCGTCCTCGGCATCGCCTCGCCCCGCGGCCCCGCGCAGGAGCCGGGCGCGGAAGCGGGCAAGGTGCCGCGAAGCGCGGAGGAGTAGCCCTAAGATCTAGAGCTGTTGGGGAGTCGGCTAATGGCAAGCCTCTGGCCTTTGGAGCCAGCTATCCCGGTTCGAGTCCGGGCTCCCCAGTCAAGAGCCGGGAACGAGTTTCGAAGCTTTCTGTCTGAGCTGCCTGAGAGCATTCGCTCCATGCCTCGGAGGGGACCAAGTTTCACGGAGAAAGCCGCACGGCAAGCCATTGCTCAGTCCAAATCATGGGCCGAGTCTCTTCGTAGGCTTGGCTATTGCCCGAGTGGTGGAAACCCGGTGACGCTAAAGAAGTATGCGGCGATCTGGGGTATCGACACAGATCACTTCGACCCTTATGTCGGTGTGATGGCGCAGATTCGAAAGCCGCGGTTGCCGTTGGATGTGATTCTCGTCGAGCACTCGACCTACAGCCGCAGCAATTTGAAGCAGCGCCTCTACGAGACTGGTCTGAAGCAGCCACGATGTGAGCTTTGCGGCCAGGGAGAGATGTGGCGAGGGCGCCACATGTCGATGATCCTCGACCACGAGAACGGAGTTCGGGACGATAACCGCCTTGAGAACCTGCGGATGGTATGTCCCAACTGCGCTGCCACGCTGGATACTCACTGCGGAAGAGCCAAGGAGACCCCGCCGCCGCTTCGAAATTGTGCGCGTTGCGGTGAGATGTTTCGCGCCAGGTACCGTACTCAACGGTTTTGCTCTCGATATTGCGGGATGCGCGGGGAGCGCGGGTCCAAGGGCTGTAGACGAGGGATCCCCTGCCCAGAGACAAGGAAAGTGGAGCGTCCTCCATACGAGAAGTTGCTGGAGGAGATCAAGGCGATGGGCTATCTCGCGGTCGGCCGCAAGTACGGCGTCTCCGACAACGCCGTGCGTAAGTGGGTGCGCTGCTACAAACGGCAGATCGAGCGGGAAGCCGCCGAGAGGGAGGTGGCGGCCGGGCAGGGTTGATCGCGTCCGCCGGGGCTCCTAGGGTCCGACTATGGAGATGAACGCAGTGCAGATGGACCCGGAGGTTCGCGAGGGGCTGCGGCGGGCCTGGAAGGAGCTGATGACGATCGGCGTGCTTGCGATCGCGCTCGGCTGCGTGGCGATCCTCGTTCCCGCCGTGGCCGCGGTCGGGACGGCGATCTTCATCGGCTGCATCCTGATCGTCGCCGGCATGTTCCTGGTCGCTGCGGCCTTCATGGCGCACTCGCTCGGCAGTCTGGTCGTGCGGCTGCTCTGGGCGCTGCTGACGGTTGTCGTCGGCGTCTGGCTCCTCGCGGAACCGCACGATGCCGCGGTCAGCCTCACCCTCCTGCTCGGCATCTACTTCCTGCTCATGGGAATCACCAGGATCGCGGTAGCCGTTCTCGCCCGGGGTCGCGAGGGCGCCGGCCTGGTCGGCCTAAGCGGCGTGGCCGGCCTCCTGATCGGAATCCTCGTCCTCATCGAGTTTCCCAGCAGCGCCGACTGGGCCATCGGCCTCCTCGTCGGTATAGACCTGATCTTCGCCGGCTGGACGCTGACCAGCGTCGCGTTGGTCGGCCGGGACCTGGCCAAACGCTAGCCGAGAGGCTTCGGCGCGGCGGACCGCGCGAGCTGCCGCATTGGCTGACGCTCTTGGAAGCTGCCAAGCAAGCAGATGAGACGCTCGGCTGCGCACGCGGGCGAAGTCGGTCCAGGGGGTCACGGCGACCGATGCCTTGCGCCTTGAGCTTTTCAGTCCGATGGGTTGCGCTGGAGAGGGTGGGGTGCCCCTGGAGCGCGCGGCGTCCTCTTTTCGCCGCGATATCCCACTCGAAAGCCCATCCGCCATGACGGCGAAAACCCAGCAAGCGGAAGGGGCACCCCACCCTCTCCCATCCTGTCTACGATCTGTCAGTGGAGTCTCCCTTGGTACTGGTTATGGCGGCCGGCGAGGGAACGCGCATGCGTTCCAGCCTGCCGAAGATGCTGCATCCGGTCTGTGGGCGCCCGATGGTCGCCTGGCCGATCGAAGCTGCGCGCGAGGCGACGGGCGCCGAGTGGATCGTCGCTATCGACTCGCCGAAGGAAAACAGCGTTCCGGGCCTACCCGACAAGGTCCGCATCATTACCCAGCCCGAGCCCGACGGAACGGGCGGCGCCGTGCGCGCAGCGCTGCCGCTGATCGCCGAGGCGGAGACCGTGCTGGTGCTCTCGGGAGACGTGCCGCTGATCTCCGCGGAGACGATCTCCGGCCTGCTGGAGGCCCACGCGGCTTCCGGCGCCGCGGCGACGATGCTGACGATCGAGCTCGAGGACCCCGGCTCCTATGGCCGCGTCGTCCGCTCCGCCTCCGGCGAGGTGGAGCGGGTGGTCGAGGCGAAGACGAGCGGTGACGCCACCCCCGAGCAGCTGGCGATCCGCGAGATCAACGCCGGCACCTACGCCTTCCAGGCAGCTCCGCTGGCCGAGGCCCTCGCCGGCCTCGCCAACGACAACGCCCAGGGTGAGTACTACCTTCCCGACGTCCTGCCCGCCCTGCGCGAGGCCGGGCGCTCGGTCGCCGCTCACCCGACCGAGGACCTGG
>DASUIY010000372.1:0-2315 GCA_036279555.1 Solirubrobacterales bacterium
GGCTCCGCTTGAGCGGAACCTGCGACGAGCATGGCCGCAAAAATAAGTCCTGAAACTCGCACCGTTCGCCCCCACCCGATCGACGCCATTGTGGCGGGAGCAATCTCGCTTTCAAGTAGCGCTCACCCCTTTTTTCTAGCAGCGCCGAGCCGGCGATCACTTGACCGGCGGCAGCTTCGCGCCAGGAGCGGACGTTGGCTGCGCGCCGAGAAGCAGACATCGAAACGGTCACGTTGACGTCTGCATTCCGGCTGAATGGCAGGGTCCGGAGCCGACCCGTGCGGACCCAGGTCATCTAAGTCGGGACGGGCGAAACCGACACGGAGACCGCCTGCCAGCGTCCCTCCCGCTTCGCGAAGACGCGAAGGAAGCGCTGATCCACGACACGGTCTTCCAAGTCCAGGCGCAGGCGGCCCCGGCTTATCGCCGCATCTCCGAAGACGCGCACGAATTGCTCGCTGAAATCGACCAGCCTGACGGTCCCCGGCGGCTCGACCATTAGGGCCGCCTTGGAGATATGATCACCGGCAGGCGTCAATCCGGTGAAGTCATCCGCGAGGATGTCGGAAAGCAACGCCCGCTCGCGGCGCCGATAAGCCTCGTTCCACGCCTCATCGAGGCGCAAGACCTGCGCGCCATCGTCCTCAGTTGGCATCCCGCCCTCCCTGAGCCGCGCCGCCTTGGCGCACGGGCGACAGCATGATGTATCGTCGGTCCGTCTTCCACCCTTCCCTGCCTTGGCATAGCCGGCTTCTTGGAGCGGCTGCGGGGCCGACAGGTCCGGCAAGAGAGCGCCAGGAGCGGTCCTTGGCTCCGGGCTCGAAACCAGACATTGGCGAGCCATCCATCGGTCCGCTCGGAGGTTGGGTGTGAAGGACCGCTAATCCGCGTCGATGCGCCAGATACTCTACTCAGGCGCAGTAGCCCCTCACCAAGGACGTGAGGGCGCTACGCCACATTTGCTCTGGGTCGCGATCGGCGACGAGTGGGAAACGCCCTCGTGATTCAAATAGGGCCAGACCTTCGCAGAGCGCATGAAAAGATAGCGCCACGTCGAGTTCGAGGCCTTCGGCCATGAGTCCCGAATCGATGCACCGGCGAACTCGCAAGCGCAGCCGTGAAAACGCCTCCACCCCCGCCTGATCGAGTGTCGATCTGGCCGGGGTGTCCTCTGAGAAGGCAAGCCGGAACAGATTGGGGCGCCTGCGCGCCCAGCCTCGGAATCCCTTGACCCCTGCCGCCACAAGGTCGTCCAGCGGATCCTCAATGACCGGGAGCGCGTCAAGGTCCGCAGCGAGGGCGACGAAAGCCTCCCGAAGAAGTCCGCCGACGAGACCGTCCCTGCCCCCGAAGACACTATAGATCGCGCGGGACGTAGTCCCGGCGGCCTCCGCTACACGGCGGACAGAGAGCGCTGATGCGCCCCCGTCCGCCAGCAGGGCTTCAGCGGCCCGCAACAAATCCCGCTCGGTTGTCTGGTCGTGCTGTCGAGGTCGCCCCATGGATTGATCATATATTGAAACAGTGTATCGTAACAGCGTGTCGCAACCCTTTGAATGGAGAGGACGCCATGATTGTCCTCCGCGTTGTCGTACTCACCCTGTGCGCCATTGGGATCGCTGCCTGCGCATATGCCGGCGGGCGCCTAGTCGGCTTGATCCCGCCAGGAAAGTTGCCGCTGTATCCGAGTTGGGTGGCGCTGCACTTCATCAGCGCCACACTGTTTTGCATGCTGGCGCCTTTTCAGCTTTGGCCAGCGCTGCGTGCGCGCCGCCCGGGGCTGCACAGGACGTTGGGGCGCGGCGGGGTCGCAGTCGGAGCGACCATGGCCGTGAGCGGCGTAGCCATGGCCTACGCGTCGCCGGGGCGGCCCGTCAGCGAGGTGATCTTCATGAGCGTCTTCTTCCTGGCATACGCGTCGTGCCTGGCTCTCGGCCTTCGTGCAGCCCTTGCACGGAACTTGCCTTCTCATCGCGACTGGATGGTCCGAATGACCGCGATCGCTCTAACGCCGGTGACTCAGCGGGTGATCTTCCCCGCGTTTGCGGCGGCCATCGGGATAGATGGCGCCGAGACCTTCTGGCAGATATTCATCTCGGCCGCATGGATCGCCCTGATGATCAATCTCGCCGTAGCCGAAGGGTGGCTAAGAACTGCCCCTGCCAGGTCCGTACGATCGCCGCCTGAAGTAAGTCAACAGGGCCATAACGGTCCACCTCCCGGCTGGCGCTCCCTCGCCTGATCGCTGCGAAAATGGCGCTAGTCATCACGTCAGCTGAGGCGATGAATACGGGGCCGAGTTGCTCGCCGGCGAA
>DASUIY010000373.1:0-3336 GCA_036279555.1 Solirubrobacterales bacterium
TGGCTTGCGGCCGTCGATGATGTGGGCCGCCTTGGTCGTCCCTTCGAGGGCATCCACGCATGCCTGCAGCTTCGGCCGCATCCCCCCGTTAAGCGAGGACAGGCTCTCCTTGACCTCTTTCAACGAAGCACGTGGAATCAGAGAGCGTTCATCCGGGGGGTTGCGCAACCACCCCACAACGTCGGTGATGAAAACCACCTTGTAAGCGCCAATGCCCGCCGCGACCTTGCCGGCCGCCTCATCGGCATTGACGTTGTAAGGCTGTCCGTCATGGTCCGTTGCCGAGGAAGCGATGACCGGGATGTAGTCCTTCGCGATGTGATCCAACACCGCGACCTTGACCTCCTCGACCGAGCCGACGTAGCCAACTTTGCCCGCGTTCGGAACGGGTTTGACCTCGAAGAGACTCCCGTCCTCACCCGATAGGCCGACTGCGGGCTGCCCATGACGGTTGAGCCGGCGGACGATTTCCGAGTTGATCTTGCCGCGCAGCACCATTTTCGCCACCTCCACGACCTCCGGGTCCGAGACTCTCAGGCCTTCATGGAACCGAGTCTCGATGCCGAGTCGATCCAGATAAGCCGTGATCTCGGGGCCTCCACCGTGGACGATCACCGGATGGATGCCGACGTACTTGAGCAGGACCACGTCGGTAGCGAAAGCCTCGCGCAGGGCCTCCTCGCGCATCGCCGCACCGCCGTACTTGATGACCACTCTCTTGCCGTGATACTCGCGGATATACGGAAGAGCCTCGAGTAGCGTTTCAACCGTGGCACTGTTCCACTTCGCGGCGAGTCCCTCGTTCAATGCTGACCTTTCCTCATTCACGTCGTGTACTCCGCGTTGATCCGCACGTACTCGTAGCCGAGGTCGGAGAACCAGACGTGGGCGCTGTGCTCGCCGCGGTCGAGCCGCAGGCCGAGCTCCGCCTCGGCGACCTCCTCGCCCAGCTCCGCGTTGTCGATCGAATCGCCGCCGATCTCCTCCAGGTCCTCGCCGGCAAGCGCCTGCCCGGCGGCCTGGGCGATCCGGCCCCAGTTCGGGTCGCGGCCGAAGAGCGCGGTCTTGACCAGGGGCGAGTTGGCGATCGCCCTGGCGACGCGCTCGGCCTCCCCGGCGCTCGCGGCGCCGTCGACCTGGACCCGGCAGATGCGGTCGGAGCCCTCGCCGTCGGCGACCACCTCGATCGCGAGCTGGAGCAGCACGGCCTCGAGCAGGCCTTCGGGCAATGGCGCCCCGGAGGCGCCGGTCGCCTGCAGTAGGACGGTGTCGTTGGTGCTCATCTGGCCGTCGACGGTGATCCGCTCGAAGGAGGCGTCGGTGGCGGCGCGCAGCGCCGCGTCGGGGTCCTCGACGACCGCGTCTGTCTGGATGAAGCAGAGCATCGTCGCCATGTTCGGCTGGATCATGCCCCCGCCCTTGGCCTGGGCGGAAAGCGTCACGCCGCCGGCACGCAGCGTGCACCGCTTCGGCCAGCGGTCGGTGGTGAGGATCGCGTCGGAGAATGCGGTGCCGCCGGTCTCCGAGAGGCTCGTCGAGACCTCGCCGATCCCGGCCAGGACGGCCTCGATCGGCAGCGGCACGCCGATCACGCCGGTCTCGGCCACGGCGACCGTCTCCGGCCGCAGGCCGAGCCTCGCGGCCGCCTCGTCGCACATCGCGACCGCGTCGGCGTAGCCCTGCTCCCCGGTCTCGGCATTGGCGTTGCCGGCGTTGACGACGGCCGCGCGGACGGCGCCCTGCTCGACGCGGGCCCGGCAGACGCGCACCGGCGCTGCCGCCGAGGCGTTGCGGGTGAGCAGGATCGAGGACGTCACCTCCGGCGCGTCGCAGACGAGCAGGCCGATGTCGGTCTTGCCGCCGCCCTTGAGCCCGCAGTGGGCACCGCCGGCCCGGAACCCGGGTGCGAGTTGGGCCGGATCGAGCTCCTCGACCCCCGCCGGGGGATCGACCCAACGCGACTTGAAGAAGCCCGCGCTCACGCAAACCCCTTCCGGTGCGCTTTATCCAGGAATACGGGGGGAAAGGCGCACCGGAACGTCATTGGAGGCCCTCTGTCTCGTCGAGTCCGAGCATCAGGTTGAGGTTCTGCACGCCCTGGCCCGAGGCACCCTTCCAGAGGTTGTCGAGCGCGGAGAAGGCGAGCACCCGGCCCCGCTCCTCGACCGTGACGTAGACATGGCACTCGTTGGTATCGCGCACGTCGCGCAGCCCGGGCGGGCCGTCGACGACGTGTACGAAGGGCTCGCCGGCGTAGCGCTCGCGGTATAGCGCCTGCACCTCCTCCTTGGTGACCGGCTCGCCCGTCTGCGCGTAGCAGCTGGTCAGCTCGCCCTGGTCGAGCGGCAAGAGGTGCGGGACGAAGGTGACCGGCGCCGGGCTGCCCAGCGCCGCCAGCTCCTGCTCTATCTCGGGTCTGTGCCTGTGCCCCTCGGTCTTGTAGGCGAAGGCGTTCTCGTCCATCGAGACGTAGTGCATCGCGTCGCCGCCGCCGCGCCCGGCTCCCGACACCCCCTGCTTGGCGTCGATGACGACGTCGGCGAGCAGGCCCTTTTCGGCCAGCGGCGCCAGCGCGAGGACGCTGGCGGTCGGGTAGCAGCCGGGCGTCGCCACCAGCTCCGCCTCGCGCAACTGGTCGCGGTAGAGCTCGGTCAGCCCGTAGACGGCGCCCTCGAGAAGCTCCGGCGCGCCGTGCTCGCCGTACCAGCGCTCGTATGTGGGCAGGTCGCGCAGGCGGAAGTCGGCCGAGAGGTCGACGACGAGCGCGCCGAGCGCGCGCAGGGCGGCGACCGCCGGAGCCGAGGCACCGTGCGGGTAGGCGACGATGGCCGCGTCGACCCCCTCGATCCGGTCGAGGTCGAGCTCGGTCAGCTCCAGCGGCACCCGGTAGCGCGGGTAGAGCCGGTCGAGCCGGGTGCCGGCGTCGCTGCGCGAGGTGACCGCGACCAGCTCCAGCCGCGGGTGGCGCCAGACGATCTGCGCCGCCAGCGCCCCGGTGAACCCGGAGGCGCCGGCAACCAGGACCCGCGCCGCGGGATCGCCGTCGAGCGGTTGGGTGAACCTGTCAGCCACGCAGCGACCCCCCTATCTTCTCCAGCTCTGCCACGATCGCCGAGCGCTGAGCGGCGGCCTCCTCCTCGGTGAGCGTCCGGTCGGGCGCGCGGAACTCGAGTCGCAGGGCAAGGCTCTTGCTCCCCTCGTCCAGCTGCTCGCCCTCGTAGAGGTCGAAGACCTCGGCCGTGCGCAGCAGCTCTCCGCCTCCGGCGAGAACCGCCTCGCGCAGCTTGGCGGCGGAGACCTCGGCGGGAACGACGACGGCGATGTCCTGGTTGACGG